>CAYVOE010000004.1:32431-34306 GCA_964452795.1 uncultured Nitrospiraceae bacterium | reverse complement strand
GGTACGCCGGCGGCAGGCGGTCGTACTGCGCGCGGCTCACCAGCACCGAGCTCGTGCTCGGATCGCCGGTGGGCTGGGCGAGCTGCGCCTCGACGGCATTCTCGCCGATGGGCCGCTCGAGCAACTGCTGAGCCTGGGCCGTGGACAGGGGCCGACGCTGGGCCTGTTGCGGGCCGGGTTGTTGAGCCTGCTGAGCTTGTTGAGCTTGCTGAGGAGACTGCTGCGCCCGTTGCTGGGCTTGCTGCCGGGGTTGCGGCTGCGCCGGTGCGGGTTGCTGGGCCTGCTGTGAGGGTTGCTGTTGCGCCTGCTGCGAAGGCTGCTGTTGCGCCTGCTGCGAAGGCTGCTGCTGCGCTTGTTGGGAAGGCTGCTGTTGGGCTTGCTGTGAGGGTTGTTGCTCCTGCGCGGGCTGTTGCGGCTGGGCTTGCTCGGGAGCCGCCGGCGCGGCCGGCGGTACGGGCGCCTGTTGAGCGTGGGCTACCCAGGTCGCTAGAGCCGCCACGATGACGACGGCTCCCGCGGAACCCGCGAGATATCGGACGGTCGGAGTTCTCATACTGATTCTCCTTCAGTGGGGTCGGTTGCCGCCTTCGGAACAGGCATGGCGGGTGACGCGCGTGCGGACGACGGTGAAGACTTCGATTGGGGAAGGGAACACGGTCCGGCGGCAGATGCCGCGTTCGACACGGTTCCGCACAGGGGCGCGCTTGTCCGAAGGGGCCGAATTAAACTCGGAAGGGGAAAATTCGATTGGCGAGTTGACTTCTCGTTTCGCCGGCCGGCGGAGTGCGAAGGGCGGGTGCGTTCGCGGGCGGTCCGTCGGCGATGGAGCGGTTTGGGCGAGGAGGGCTCGCACCGTTCCTGCCTGTTAGGATACATGCCGATGGGGAGTCTTGTCCAGTCGGACGGTGTAAATCGTATACGCGCAACTCCTACAAATCTACATAAGGGCCTTCATCGGGTTCGTTGCGGTGCGGTTCGAGGTTGCTCCGTTCCGGGAGCCACCGGGCCGCCAGTCCGCACAGCACCGCCCAAGCCAGGCCCGCCGACCATCCGGCCAGGACGTCGGTGGGGTAGTGGACCCCGGCGTAGATGCGGCTGATGCCGACCAGGAAGGTGATTAACAGCGCCACGGCGACAAAGTACAGCTTGAGCGACCTCTCCGAAACCCGGCAGGCCAGCAGCATGCCCAGCGTCAGGTAGACCACCGTCGAGAGCATGGCGTGGCCGCTGGGAAAGCCGGCCGTCGAGACGTGGGTCAGATGGGGCACGATGTCGGGACGCGGACGTGCGAAGAACTCTTTGAGGGCCGTGCTGACGACGAGGCCGCCTCCGGTGGTTGCGAGCAGGAAAACCAGGGTTCGGTATCGGTTGCGCAACAGCAGATAGCCGGAAACGGACAAGACCAGGAGGATCAGGACCGGATAGCCGCCCAGGGCGGTGATGTCGCGCGCCGTCTCTTCGAACCAGAGGGGTCCCCGCGGGTCGGCGAGGTCGGCAGGGTTGCGGAACGCCCGCAGAATCCCCTCATCGACGACCAGAAGGCCGCCTTCGGTTACCTGGTCGGCCAGCTCGATGAAGGCCCACAGCGCCAGTACGGGCACGAGGACCGCGGCGTAGAGCAGGAGGTTCCGACCGCGCCCCATCCATTCGGCCACGCTTCGCCCTCCTTGACGCATAACGGCCATTGGCGTTTTCCCGTACAGAACCGTGAGAATTCTATCGACCGACGCGCATGTGCCGCAACGATGCACGGAACCGTCGGTTGCCTGCTATCGGTGGAGCGGTGAGTCGACCCGGCGGGGGGGGGGGGGGGGGGGGGGGGGGGGCGGCCCCCCCCCCCCCCCGCCGCCGGGGGGGGGTGGGGGGGGGGGGGGA
>CAYVOE010000004.1:0-32421 GCA_964452795.1 uncultured Nitrospiraceae bacterium | reverse complement strand
TGTGCCGCACCGCCCCCCGCACCCGCCGGTGGCCGGCTCTGGGTGGTGGGGTGCGGCGCCCCGGCGGCGCGCGGGACCCGCGGCCGCGACTCGCCGCGAAAGCCGTCCGGCTCGGGGTTACTGAGAAATCGACGGTCTTACGGCGAAGCCTGAGTGCCGGCGCCGCCACTGGGGTTGTCGTCCGACTGGGACGCTTGCCGCTCGCGCTGGGACTCGTCGTAGAGACTCTCCGACGAACCGCCTGGCTGGGCTTGCTGCTGAGCCTGCTGTTGGGCTTGCGTGTCCGTGGCCTGCGAATCGGACGGGGTCTGCTGAGCCTGCCGGGTCGCGGGGTCCTGCTGTCCCTGCTGCCGCGCCTGCTGCAAGGACTTGGATTGATCGATGGCGATCTCCTGGCCGCCGATGGACAGTTGCCGGGCCATCAGCACCTGCCGGTCACCCAACTGGGTCTTGCTGCCCTGGATGCTGACGCGCTGCCCGACGCGAATGTCGGCCTGTTTCAAAGCGTCCATGGGCCCCAGGTCGGCCACGACGCGCTGGTTGTCATCGGTCTTCACGAGGGCGACCTTGTGCTGGATATCGGTCCCGCGCACCTCAACGTTCTTTTCGCCGATGATCTCGCCTTGTATCTGCTGCTGGCCCTGCAGGCCGAACTGACCGCTCGCCGCCTGAGCGCTCTGTGAACCCTGTTGTTCGCTCATGATCTTCGGCTGCGCGGCCGCGGAGCGTTGCGTCTCGCTCGACGCCTGCGACTGAGTCTCGCGCTGCGACTCCCTCGCGGCGGTCTGCCGGCGCTCCTGGTCCTGCGCGTCGGATCGGGCCTGCTGCTGCTGATCCTGCGCATCGGACTTGGCCTGTTGCCGCTGCTGATCCTGCCGACTCTCCTGCATCTGCTGGAGGTCGAGGGTTTCGCCGGCCACGCGGATCTGCTGCGCCATGAGGACGGGCCGGTCCCCGACCTGCGAGATGCGGCCGCGCACGGCGATGCGCTCGCCCTCCTTGATGCGCTGGCCCTTGAGGCCTTCCACGGGCCCCAGGTCCAGGGTATAGCGCTCGCCGTCTTCCGCCTTCAGGCGAAGGTAGGTATGGCGGTCGCCTGAGGTGGGGGACCGCATGTCGCGCACGGCTTCCACTTCGCCGCGGAGCACGATCACTTGGGCATTGGAGCTTGACGATGCGCGAAGGTTCGGATCGCGCTGACGTTGATGTTCTTGTTGCTGCTGAGTCTGCTTCTGTTGCTGCTGTTCCTGCTGAAGCTGGAACGGCTGGGGATCCGGCGGTTGCTGGGGCCAGCCTTGAGGTTGGGCCAGCGCCGTGCCGGCGATGCAGGCCGACGCGAGAGTAACCGCGGACGCTCTCCAAAGGTGCCTCATCATGTTGGGTCTCCTCAACGTGGGGTTGTAATCAAGAGAAGGTTCCGGCGGAACTCTATCCGCCGTGGGGACGATGACGCGCGGCTAGTTGTTAGAGCCTTCGCTGCCGGGAGTTCCCTCGGCCGCCTCGCCGGTAGCGCTGCCGGAAGTATCGCCCGTCGCGCTGCTCGACGTTCCGCCGGCGCCCGGCGTCGATTCGCTTGCGCCGGGTTCGCGCCGAGAAAGGTCGCTTCGGCTGTCATCGTCGCCCAGCCACCAGTTGTCTTCCGTTCCGCGCTGAGCCGTGCCGCTCGAGCTGCGGTCCGAATCCTCGAACCACGACGATTCGCTTTGGTTGTCCTGGGCCATGCGGTCGGCTTCGCGGGATTCGTCGAACCAGTTGACGCCCGATTGGGAGTCCGGGCTGCCCTGAGTCGACGCGGTGGTGGACGGCTGCGACTCGACCTGCTGGCCCTGGGCCGAAGACGCAGCGCTGCCGACTTCGTAATAGTCGAAGTACCAGTCGTCCTCGTAGTTGTTGTCGTCGTTGTAGCCGCCGGTGAAGGGGCTAGGGGGGAGCTGCTGGGCAAGGGCGGGGGCCGCCAAAAGGGCGCCCGCCGCGATCAGGGTGACTGCTGTCATAGAACGCATCATGGATGTCTTCTCCTCGTCTCGTGGACTTGGATGGGTCGCCGCGACAATCGATCGCCGCGGCCGAGGGCGCTTCACACGGAACCTCCGGAACGTCGGCGGGACTGTCTGCGAGCGGGCCGATGTAGCGTGAAGATCCCGGGCGGACCCGTCGGAACGGTTTGTCGGCCGCGCGGAGAGACAGGGGGGCCGGTCGGGATTCCACGCGGAACGGTGTCAGGGGATCTTCGACTGCGAAGTTGGGAAAGGGGTCTTTCGAGGGACCGGGCGTCCGCGGAAGGGCCGCGGATCGCGCGATGACTGATTCTAGTTCGCCGCTCCGTGTCTGTCAAAATTCAGCCGGTGTGCGACGATTGGGGCGAAGCCGGCTTCCGAACGAAACCTCCGGGTGAAGCCCGGGGCGGACGGAGTGTTACCGCTTGCGCACCGGCTCCATACTATCGGCCGGCGTCGCCGGTGTCAATCGCCGGTGTTTTCGCACGCCGCCGCACGCGACGGAAGCCGTGCGGGATGCGACGAAACCCTTTACAATCCACGGACTCCCGTGCTACGATTCTAGGGCAATTCAGACCGGCTTTCGGTCGTACCGGCGGATGCGATTTCCAAGGGGATGTGCGCGGAAATCGACGGGGTCGGCCGGAGGCGGGGACGCCTCGGCTTTCTACACACGGATCGGGCAGCGGAACGGGCTGCCTCACGGCAGGCGGGGTATGCGGGTTATGGGTCAACGGATGTGGGTTGCGGCGCTGTGTATCGTCCTGGCGGGTCAGGCCGGGGCGGCCGTGTGGTATGTCGACGTCGATAGCACGGCGGCGGCGCCCGACGGCAAGTCCTGGGCCCGCGCCTTTCCTTCGATTCAGCAGGGCGCGAACGCGGCCGCGGGCGATGCGGGCGGCGGCGAAGTGTGGGTGGCCGAGGGCAGCTACCGCGAGACCGCCCACAGCGGGACCCTGCTGTTGCCGGAAGGGGTGAAGGTCTACGGCGGCTTCGCCGGGAACGAAACCTCCCGAGACAGCCGCGATCCGGCGGCCCGCGTCACCATCATTGACGCGTCGAAGTCCCGCGGCGGGTCGCCGGCCTATCACGCGGTGCAGATGGCCGGGGGTACCGTCCTCGACGGGTTCACGGTCACCGGGGGGCGGGCGACGAACTCGACCGAGCCGTCCCGACGCGTGGGCGCAGGCGTGTTCTTCGCCGGAAGCAGCGGTCGCATTACGATCGCGCGCTGCGTGATCCGCAACAACGTGGCCACCGACTGGGGCGGCGGCATCTATGCGGCGGGCGCCAGCCTCACGCTGACCGATTGCGTGCTGGACAACAACGACGTGACCAACGCGGCGCCGGGCCGGGGCGGGGGAGGCCTGCTCATCTCCGGGGGGTCAACCGTCATCCGCGACTGCACGTTCGATAACGGCGACGCGCGGGAAGGCGGCGCGGTATACGTGCACAGCGGTTCGCCGTCCTTCTCCGGATGCGTGTTTCGCAACAACACCGCCACCTGGGGCGGCGCGGTGTTCTGCAACAACGGCCCCGGGTTCACGTCTTCGCCCTCGTTCCAGGTATGCGCTTTTGCCCGCAACAAGGCCACGAAGGGCGGCGCCGTCTACAACCCCTCGTCGTCGACGAGTTTCACCAACGTCTATTTCCTGCAGAACGAGACGTCGCAACAGGGGGGCGCCCTCTACTGCGAGAACTCGCCCACCTTCATGAACTGCAGCTTCGCCGAGAACAAGGGCTCGACGGGTGGCGCCCTCTACAACGCCACCACGGCCCGGCCGCGGCTGACCAACTGCATCCTGTGGAACGACCGGCCCTCGGCCATCGCCAACGCCAACTCCCTCGAACCGGCCGTCGTTGAGTACAGCGACGTCAAAGGCGGATACGCCGGTACGGGCAACATCAACGCCGACCCGCGGTTCATCGGCGTGGGGCCGTCGCCGCTGCGGCTGCGGCCCGGGTCGCCCTGCATCAATGCGGGAACGACCTCGGGCGCCCCATCCACCGACATCGCCGGCACCCACCGTCCCCACGGCAGCGGCGTCGACATGGGGGCTTATGAAGGCCCCACCTGCGTGCTCACCGTCGGCCAGACCGGCACGGGCACCGTCATTCCCGCTTCAGGAACCTACAACTATCACCTGCAGAACACGCAGGTCACGGTGAAGGCGGTGCCGGGGGCGGGCTGGCGGTTCGGTCGCTGGGAGGGCGACGCCTCGGGAACGGCCGACGAGATCGTGGTCACGCTGAACGGCGACCGCTTCGTGCGCGCCGTGTTCATCCAACAGTTTACCCTCAAGACCGAGTCCACCCCCGGCGGCACCATCACCCCGGCGCCGGGTACCTACACCCACGACACGGGCACGCGGGTAACCGTGACGGCGGCGCCCGCGGAAGGCTGGAGATTCGAACGGTGGGAGGGAGACGTCTCCGGAACGCAGAACCCCATCGAGGTGACCCTGAACGCCAACAGGACCGTCCGCGCCGTCTTCGCGCGGGTGCACGTCCTTTCACTGGCGGTGGAAGGAGAAGGTTCCCTGGACCCCGCCCCGGGCGAGTACATGCACATCGAGGGCGAGAAGGTGACCCTCACAGCAACGCCGGACCCGGGCTGGCGGTTCGCGGGCTGGGAAGGCGATGCCACGGGCCTGGTCAATCCCCTGCAGATTACCATGGACCGGTCGCGGCAGATTACGGCGGTCTTTGAAGAGATCCCCGTCTATACGCTGACGGTGCAGAAGGAAGGGGAAGGCCTGGTGGAGCCTGCACCGGGCGTGTACGAGTTTGTCGAAGGCGAGTCGGTGGTCCTCAGCGCCACGGCCGCGCTCAACTGGAACTTCGTCGGTTGGAAAGGCAGCGTCACCGGCACCCAGAATCCGGTCGTCCTGACCATGACCGAAGACAAAGCCGTTACCGCCTCCTTCGAGTTCGTGCCGCTCGAAGTGGGCGACTTCAACCCCAAGCTCGGCCTCGTCATCGGCGGCACCTCGGTGTTGGTGGACGTGGGCGGCTGGAACAGCTCGTGCCGCATGTTCGTGGGCGACACGCCCTGCCTGTCGGCGACGCCTCTGCCGGGAAATCCGAACCGGCTGCGCGTGGTGGTGCCGGCCTTGCCCGAAGGGACCTACAAGCTCGTGGCCCGGAAGAGTCAGACCTCCGAGGAGGTTCAGTCCGCCGCGTCGTTCCGCTACACGGCCAACCCATTCGACACTTCGTTGGCCGAGAACTGGGACGGGGGCGTCACGGTGGAAGACGGCAAGCTTGGGGTGACCACCTACGGACGGCGCGCCCAGCGCCAGGGCGGCGTATTTCCCACGCTCGTGTACCAGACGCCGGGCGGCGTGACCGTCGAGATTTCGGACGGGGCGTTGCCACCTGCCGCCACGGCCGTGTTCCTCCTGGTGCGCAGCGGGAATCGTCTGCGGACGATGTTCCCCTCGGTGGCCCCGCCGGAGGGCGACTCGTTCCACTCGGGCGGCATCGACCTCAAGGTCTTCGTCGAGCAGGGCGGCGTTCTCGAGGTCACGGGATTCGAGCCCCAGCCGGCCGTCCTGCGGTTTCAGACCCACCTCGATCCGGACCGGTATCCGCCCCGGCTCGGCACGCTCGACACCGCGATCGACGCCGTCTACTGGCCCCTGCTGCCCGATCCGCCCGACCTGCTCGATACGGGCCTGACCCACACGGTGGCCGCTGCGGGCGAACTCGTCTATTCCGTGGGCTATCCCGGCGCCTTTACGGTGTTCGGCCCGGCGCCCAAGTCGGACGTCAACGGCGACGGCATCGTGGACGCCGTCGACGTGCAGTTGACGATCAACGGCGTCCTGGGCCTCGATACGGGCGGCCGCATGCCGGATGTCAACGACGACGGCTTCGTAAATGCGGTGGATGTGCAGCTCGTGATCAATGCCGTGCTTGGCGTGGGGACCCTGTGAGTTCGGATTAGAGGAGAGAGCCGGACTGTGCTCGCGCCTCAAGCAGGCCCGGGGGCTGTCAGTCGGCTCGGATCACGTCGAGGACTTGTTGCCAGCCTTCGGCGAGCACGCCCCTATCGTGCACCGTAATGCGGCGCCGGTCGCCGCCCGCGTGTTCCAGCTCCACGTCCACGCGCCGGTCGGGCAGGAGCTTCTCCGCGCGTTCGGCCCACTCGACCACGGTCACGCCGTCGGGTTCGAACAGCTCCTCGTACCCCAGGTCGGCCACCTCTTCGGGCGCGAGGCGGTACAGGTCCAGGTGATAGAGCCGGGAAGTCGTACCGTACTCGTTCACGAGGGTGAAGGTCGGGCTGCTCACGGGCGCGTCCGCGGCGAAGCGGGCGGCCATGCCGCGGACGAGGCACGTCTTGCCCGCCGCCAGGTCGCCGCGGAGGGCCACGACCGTTCCCGTGGGCAACAGCTCGGCCAATGCCCGGCCCAGCCGCTCCGTCTCGTCCGGCGACCGGGTCTCGCCGGTCCACGCCGCGATCATGCCATCTCCGCCCGGGCCTTCCGGTAGAGCGTCAGGTAATTCTCGGAAGCGCGCTCCCACGAGAAGTCCTGATTCATGCCGGTCACCTGCACCTTCCGGTAGGCCTCGCGGTCTCGGTAAAGCGCCACGGCCCGTTGCACGGCCCCTACCAGCGCGGCCGGCGTGGGCGGCTCGAAGACGATTCCCGTGGCGAGGCCCTTGGCGATGTTGGCCCGGGTGGCGTCCACCACGGTATCGGCCAGGCCGCCCGTCTTGCGCACCACGGGGACCGTGCCGTAGGCGAGGCTGTAGAGCTGGCTCAGTCCGCTCGGCTCGAAGTGGCTCGGCATGAGAAAAAAGTCCGAGCCGGCCTCGATCCGGTGGGCCAGGGCGTCGTCGTACCGCAGCTCGAGCCGGAACCGGCCGGCGTACTTCTCGGCCCGGTCGAGGAGGATGTCCTCGTAGATGGGATCGCCCGTGCCCAGGATGACGATCTGGATGTCTTCCTCCATGAGATCGTCGAAGGCCTCGGCGACGATGTCCATGCCTTTCTGCCAGACCAGGCGGCTCACCACGCCGAAGAGGGGGACTCCGTCCCGTGGCAGACCCGCCCACTTCTGAATGTCCTCTTTGCAGGCCGTCTTTCCCGAAAGGTCGTCGGCGCTGTAAGGAGAGGCGATGTATGGGTCCGTGGCGGGGTTCCACTCCTGGTAGTCGGCGCCGTTGAGGATGCCGCAGACGTCCTTCGCCCGGGTCGCAATAAATCCTTCGAGACCCGCACCCTGTTCTCCGGTCTGGATTTCCTTCGAGTACCGGCGGCTGACGGCGTTGATCTTGGTGGCAAAGGCCAGGCCGGCTTTCATGATGTTGATGTCGCCGTAGAACTCGAGGCAGTCGGGGTGAAAAAGCTCTTTGGGGAGGCCCGTCGCGGGCAGCCGCCAAGCCGGGTATACGCCCTGGTAGATGAGGTTGTGGAGGGTGAGGACGGTGGGCGTGCGCGCCCAGAAGGGGTCGCCGGCCAGGCGCACCTGGAGGTACGCGGGTATCAGGGCCGTGTGCCAGTCGTTGCAGTGCACGATGTCGGGCTTCCAGCCGAGGCGTCGTATGCCGTCCAGGGTGGCCGCACAGAAAAAGGCCATGCGTTCGAGGTTGTCGTCGTATTCGCTGCCGGCCGGGCCGTAGAGGAACTCGCGGTCGTAGTAGTCGTCGTGCTGCACCAGATACAGGAGCACGTCGGAATCGGGCACGCGGCTTTCGCGCAGGCGGCCTGTCTCGGGGGGAAAAAGAAAGTCGGCGGAGACCTCGCCGACGATTTCGCCCCGGTGCTCGGGCGGGATGGCCCGGTAGCAGGGCACGGCTACGCGGACATCGTGCCCCTTGTTCTTGAGCGCGCGGGGCAACGCGTTGGCCACGTCGCCGAGACCGCCCGTCTTGGCGAGGGGCGCCAGTTCCGCACACACGAATAGTATCTTGAGGGGTTCGGACATCGTGGCTCCCCGTGTTACGCCAGACGGAAGACTTCCGGTTCGTCATAGGGAAACGCTTCCAGGTCGGGAAGCGTCGTGGCAAGGTAGTCGGCCAACGCCGCCACAATAAACTTCTCGGTCCCTTG
Organism: uncultured Nitrospiraceae bacterium; assembly: GCA_964452795.1. Classification (GTDB taxonomy): domain Bacteria; phylum Hydrogenedentota; class Hydrogenedentia; order Hydrogenedentales; family SLHB01; genus CAYVOE01. The sequence continues at coordinate 24,363 of CAYVOE010000004.1, read as the reverse complement.
ATGTCCAGCATCGACGAGGGCGAGCCCGCGATCGAGGGCCTCCACGGCGTCGTGGTAGGCCACGTCCCCCGTGACCAGCGCGTCAACCTCCCCCGGGACATGTCGCGCCTCGCCGCCGCCCGAGCCGCCGATGACCCCCACGCGGCGCACCGCCCGCTCCGGATCGCCCACGTACCGCACGTGATCGACCTCCAGGGCGGTCCGCACGAACTCGGCGAAACGCGCCAGGTTCGTCGGCTCCGGCAGGTCCCCCTGCAGCCCCAGGCCGATGGCGGGGTCGACGTTCTCGATGGTCACGATGTCATAGGCCGGTTCTTCGTAGGGGTGGGCGCGACGGAGGGCCTGGAGCACCCGGGGCAGACGGGCCCGGAGCACCAGGGTCTCGAAGCGGCGTTCCGGCTCTTCGTTCACCTTGCCCACCTCTCCGCTGAAGGGTTGGGCTTCGTCGCCGGGAAGGAAGGTGCCCGTGCCCGGCGTGCTGAAGGAGCACTGCGTGTAGGCGCCGATGACGCCCGCTCCGGCGTCGCACACCGCCTGCCGCACGGCGTCCAGGTGGGACTCCGGCACGAAGGTCACCAGCTTGACCTGGGCCGCGTGGCGCGCCGGCAGCAGGACCCGCGTGTCGGCGAGGCCCAGGCGCTCGGCCAGGACCGCGTTCACGCCTCCCGGAGTCAGATCCAGGTTGGTGTGGGCGCCGTAGACCGCGATCCCCGCCGCCGCAAAATCCACCCACAGGCGCGTCTCCGGGTTGTCGGTGCGCAGGGTTTCCAGGGGCCGCCAGATGGGGGGATGGTGCGCCACCACCATCTCCGCGCCGACCTCCTTCGCCTTCTCGTAGACGGCCCGCGTCGCCGTCAACGCCACGACCACCCGCGACACTTCGGCGTCGGGCGAGCCGATTCGAAGTCCCGACCGATCCCATTCGTAGGCCAGTCCCGCCGGTGCCCAGGCCTCGACGGCCGCGCAGACGTCCCCAACCCTCACGATCCGCGCTCCATGCTGACGGCGGCGTAGCCCACCACCCGGGACCCGTCGCCCGACGCCGCGGCGCTGGTGCGATAGTCGAGGAGGGTCCAGCGGTCGGCGCCGCGGGCCGACGCATAGGCCATGGCCGCCACCACGGCGGCCGTGCCGCACATCGAGCATTCGCCTCGATCCGATTCCTCGATAAGGGCGCGCCAGTTCCGCGACAGGACGGTCTGAATCGTGTGGGAATCGACCGGCTCCGCCTGCTTTTCGCTGAGGTAGTGCGACAGGTCCGTCGAGACCACCATCACCTCGTTTTCATCGGCGAGCTCCGCCAGGGCGACTCCGGCGGCGGCGTGCTCCTCGTCCGCCGATGCGCCGAACAGGATGGGTACGATGGGCACGAGTCCCACGGCTGCCGCCAGGAACGGGAGCTGGACCTCGAGGGCGTGCTCGATCAGATGGGGCTCGAAGAGGGACTCGCCCACGGCGTCGGCGGCCCGAGCCGCGTGGTCCTCGTCGATGGGAAAGCTGCCCAGGGGCGATTCGAAGGCGCCCCGTGCAAACACCGCCGCGCGAGACAGGTGGTAATGGTGCGAGCAGCCGACGAGCAACACGCGCGACGGCCTTTTCCCCGCAAGCCGGGCGTAGGCATGGCCCGCCGTCGCGCCCGAATACATGAACCCGGCATGGGGCGAAATCAGCGCCCGCACCGGCCCCGGAGCGGGTTCCACGCCCGATTCTTCTATGTAATTCCGCACCACCTCCCGCAAGCGGTCCGGATCGCCGGGATAGAATTGGCCGGCCACCGCGGGTTTGCGTTCCACTGTGCCGATCATGGCTCACCTCCAATTCCATTTCTGCTCCCGCAATCGCTCCCCGAAGCCAGTCTATCAACGGCGGCTCGGAGGGTCAAAGCGGCGGAACGGTCACTGAGCCGCGTTGGGTCCGCTAGACACGGGAAAAGCTGCAAATCCTCGCGGGATGGGGTATGATGATCAAGGGAGGGGTCGTGTCCGACACGATCCCTCCGCCCCTTCCAGTTTGAACCCAATCGGTTTCCTGCCCGCGGCTCACCTCCGTCCGCCGTTCGGCCGCGAGGCGACCGCAAGGCCCAGGGGAACGCCCTTCTTCGCCCGAGAGGCGCATCTTTTCCGCCTCCTGCCCCCATGCCCGGCGGTCTCGGTTGCAACGGACGACTCCGCTGTCACAACGGAAAGAGCCGTTGTCGCAACGGAGAGGCCCGTTCAACTTGCCGTCGCCTTGCCGATTCGGTGACCCTTCCCCGATGCGCGGAGAGCGCTCCCCGGACGTTGCAGGAACCGCAAGACCCAACGGGAGATCCGGACATGGCGCGATACCCGGACAGACGACAGGCCGGTCGATTCCTGGCCACCAAATTGAGCGATTACGCCGATCGACCGGACGTGATCGTGCTTGGTCTGCCGCGGGGCGGGGTGCCCGTGGCGTACGAGGTCGCCGCGGCCCTCAAGGCCCCCCTCGACGTGTTTCTGGTGCGGAAGCTGGGGGTGCCGGGCCACGAGGAATTGGCCATGGGCGCGGTGGCCACGGGCGGGGTGCGGGTGTTGAACCGAGACGTGGTGGCCGCCTTCGGCCTGCTGGACCGGACGGTTGAGCAGGTGACCCTTCAGGAGCAGCAGGAGCTCGAGCGGCGGGAACGGGCGTATCGCGACGACCGCCCGGCTCCCGACGTGGCGGGCCGCACCGTGATCCTCGTCGACGACGGGCTGGCGACGGGATCGACCATGCACGCCGCCATCCTGGCCCTGCGCCAGCAGGAGCCGGACCGGATCGTCGTGGCGGTCCCCATCGCGGCGCCGTCCACCTGCGCGGAGCTCGCCCGCGAAGTGGACGACATCGTGTGCGCCCATACGCCGGAGCCGTTCTACGCCGTGGGTCTGTGGTACGAGGATTTCTCCCAGACCACCGACGACGAGGTGCGGGAACTGCTCGAAGAGGCGGCGAACCGTCTGCCCGCCGTGCCCCACAAGTAAGGCGGGCGAAGGAATCGACAAGGAGCACGCCATGCCCCACCCATCCACCCTCGCCGCGCCGATCCATGATGCCGCGCGGCCGCTCCACGGCGAGGACCGGGACTATGACCCCCTCATGAACCGCGTGGCCGAAGCGCCCTTCGTCCTGTTGGGCGAGGCCAGCCACGGCACGCGCGAGTTCTACGAGGAACGGGTGCGCATCACCCGGCGCTTGATCCTCGAACGGGGATGCACCGCCGTGGCGGCCGAGGCCGACTGGCCCGATGCCTACCGCGTCAACCGGTACGTGCAGGGCCGAAGCGACGACGGCAGCGCCGACGAGGCCCTGGAAGGTTTTCGCCGCTTTCCCACGTGGATGTGGCGCAACCGGACCGTCCGCGATTTCGTGGAATGGCTGCGCGAGTACAACGCGGCTGTTCCCGACGGGCTCCGCAAGGTCGGTTTCTACGGACTGGACCTCTACAGCCTGCACTCGTCCATCGAGGCCGTCGTGGATTACCTCGACCGCATCGATCCGGAAGCGGCGCAGCGGGCCCGGTTCCGTTACGGGTGTTTCGACCACTTCGGCGAAGACCCTCAGACCTACGGGTATGCGGCCAGCATCGGCGCGTCGGAAACCTGTCAGGCCGAGGTCGTCGAGCAGCTTACGGAACTGCGTCGGCGAGCGGAGGAGTACATGCGGCGCGACGGCTTCGTGGCGGAAGACGAGTGCTTCTTCGCCGATCAGAACGCGCGGGTCGTGCGGAATGCCGAGCGGTATTACCGCGCCATGTTCGGCGGTCGTCAGGAATCGTGGAACCTCCGCGACCGGCATATGGCGGAGACCCTGGACGGACTGGCCCGTCACCTCGCCCGGCACGGCGACGACGCCCGAATCGCCGTCTGGGAGCACAACTCCCACATCGGCGATGCCCGGGCGACCGAGATGGGCCGACGCGGAGAATTAAACCTGGGCCAGCTCGCCCGGGAACGGTACAAGGACCGCGCCGTCCTCGTAGGCTTCACGACCTACACGGGCACGGTGTCCGCCGCCTCGAATTGGGGCGGGCCGGTCGAACGCAAACGGGTCCGCCCCGCCCTCGACGAGAGCTACGAAGCCGTGTTCCACGACGTGGAGTATGCGCGCTTCTACGTCGATTTGACGGCGCCGGGGCCCGCCCGGACCGCCCTCGACCGACCCCGCCTCGAACGAGCCATCGGCGTGATCTATCGGCCCGAGACGGAGCGGATCAGCCATTACTTCCAGGCCCAACTGCCGCGGCAATTCGACGCCGTCGTCCACATCGACGAGACCCGCGCCGTGGAGCCTCTTGAGTTTTCCCAGGAGTGGGAGCGGGGAGAACTGCCCGATACCTATCCCTCCGGGATGTGAACCGAAAGGAGAGTCCATCGATGGAAACAAAAGAAATACCCCGTCCGGAATGGTCCGATTTCCTCGACAGCTTCAGCAAGCAGCACGAAGGTTCGCTGGTGACCGTCGAGGTCCTCTCGACCGACTACGGCGACCAGATCCTGGCCCGGGACTGGCCGCTCCAGGGCGTCTCCTGGGAACGCAAGGACACCGGCGCCGGGGTCGAGGAAAGCATTTCGGTCGTGGCGGGCGATTCCGCCGAGCATCACGCCACGCACACCATCGCGTCGCCGGCATCGGTGCGCCTCGCGCAAAGCGACGAGGGCGTGCACACCGGGCTCCAGATCCAATCGGACGACGGAATGACGACGCTGCTGACCTTCCGCTCGCCCATGTCGCCCGACATGTACGACCGCTGACGACGCCCCGTCCTTTCTGTCCCCCGTATTCGACTTCCGCTCGGCCCGACGCTTCAGGAGAGAATCGATGATCCACCCGCTGCAACCCATGCGCCGCCTCGGCATGACCGGTATTACCGTCCCGCTCATCGGCTACGGAACGGCCCCTTTGGGAAAATCCCACGTCACCCGCGAGCACGCCGTTCGATGCCTCAATCGCGCCATCGACCTCGGAATCACCTACATCGACACGTCGCCGGACTACGGCAGCGAACCGCACGTGGGAGAGGTGATGCGGGCGCGGCGGGACGAGGTGTTTCTGGCGTCCAAGGTCAACCGGCGCACCGCCGACGGCGCCCTCGAAGAGGTTCGGCAATCCCTCGAGCGGCTCCAGACGTCGCACCTCGACCTGGTTCAGGTCCACGCCATCAATGCCTGGGCGGATCTGGAACAGGCCCTGGCCCCCGACGGCGCCGTGACCGGTCTCGAGGAGGCCCGCCAGCGCGGCTGGGTCCGGTTCATCGGGATCACCGGCCACGCACGCCCCGAGATCCTCGCCCACGGCATTGCGGAGTACCCCTTCGACACGGTCCTGGCGGCGCTGGGCATGGCCGACCACCTGGTAGCCAATCCCGAGCGGTTCCTGCTTCCCGAAGCCAAGGAGACCTCCACCGGCGTCATCGCCATGAAAGTCTACGGCCACGGCTGCTTTCAGCACCGCGAGCTGGCTCTGTACTACACGCTGGGGCTGCCGAACGTGTCCATGGCGCTCATCGGGCTGGACAACGAGCGGCAGGTCGAGGAAGTCGTGCAACTGGCCCACGGGTTCCGCCACCTCGGAGAAGGCGAAGAGGAAGTCCTCATCGACGAGGTGCGCGAACTGCTTGTTCAAGACACCCACGAAGCCCGAGAGAGCTCGGGCATGCTGTTCTGGCTCCACGACACCGCCGTGATGGGGTGGCTGCGCGACGAGGAGCCGGTCATGGTGCGCTACTAGATCGCGGCGCAACGACGGATCGGGAGACACACGAGATGAGCAGGAAATCACCCGCAGGAGCGCGGGACGCATCGGTCTCCATCCCCGCCGGCGAAGTGTCTCTGGAAGGCGACCTCACCGTGCCGGAAGGGGCTTCAGGCATCGTCCTCTTCGCCCACGGAAGCGGCAGCAGCCGACACAGTCCCCGCAACCGGCAGGTGGCGCGGGCCCTGAACGAAGCGGGACTGGCGACCCTGCTCATGGACCTCCTGACCGAAGACGAAGAGATCCGCGAGGCGCGCACCCGGCACCTCCGTTTCGACATCGACATGCTGGCGTCGCGCCTCGTGAGCGCCGTGGATTGGCTCGACGCGCACGAGGACCTGTCTCGCCTGCCCATCGGGGCCTTCGGTGCGAGCACAGGCGCGGCGGCGGCGCTGGTGGCCGCGGCGGCCCGGCCGGAGAAGGTTCGGGCAGTGGTCAGCCGCGGCGGTCGGCCCGACCTTGCGGGAGACGCCCTGGGTCGGGTGCGGGCGCCCACGCTGCTGATCGTGGGCGGCGCCGACGTGCCCGTCGTCGGCCTCAATCAGCAGGCCTTCGCGCAGCTCGAGGCCGAGAAGCAGCTTGATGTGATTCCCGGCGCCACCCACCTCTTCGAAGAGCCCGGTGCCCTCGAGGAAGTGGCCCGTCGGGCCACCGCGTGGTTCCAGGAACACCTCGTGACCCACGCGCCCTGACCGACCCCGTTTGCGCACAGGGGATCGTTGTGCCATGATCGCTCTATAAAGCGTGTGACCCACGGGCGCCGCGATTCGGCGGCGACTGCCTTCAGAGGAGACCTCCCATGATTGCCCTTGCGTTCGTCGTGTTCGCGGGCTGCTGCGGCGCCAACGAGACGCTCCTGATATCTCCGGAACAGCTGGCGGCCCTCGACGATGCCTATGCCGTCGATACCCGGTCCGCAGAGGACTATGCCCGGGGCCACGTTCCCGGCGCCGTCCGCGTGGACGTCGACGCCTTTTCCGAGACCCGCGACGGCGTCCGCGGACTTCTCCGCCCGGTCGATCAGCTCGTGCCGCTGCTGGAAGCGGCCGGCCTTCATCCCGATAAGCACGTCGTGATCTACGGCTCGGCCAACGGCGTGGAGGGCCTGCGTCCCGCCACGCGCCTCTTCTGGATCCTCGAGTACCTCGGGTTTCCGAAGGTGTCCATTCTAGACGGCGGCTTCGAGGCCTGGGCAGCAGCCGGTCGGGAAGTCTCGACGGATCCCGTCCAGCCGGAGCCGGTGAAGCTTCCGCCCCTCGAGCCGCGGGAAGAGTTGCGGGCCACCACCGACGAGGTCGCCGTCGCGGCGGAAGACCCCTCGGTCGAAGTGATCGACGTGCGGTCGCCCGAAGAGTACAAAGGCGAGAAGAAGAGCCAGTCCGTGGCGCGGGCGGGCCATGTGCCGGGAGCGGAGAACGCCCCGGTGTCGGAACTCCTCGATCCGCGCGGACGGTTCAAGTCGGTCCAGGAAATCGACAAGATTATTGCGCGGAGCGGCGTCCGTCCCGACGCGGAGGCGATTGCCTACTGCAACACCGGGCGCCAGGCGAGCGTCGGATACTTTGCGCTGCGCCTGTTGGGACGCGATAATGTGGCGCTCTACGACGGGTCCATGTCGGCCTGGACCTCCGACCCGGAACGCGACGTGGCGACGGGCTCGCAAGACGATTCGAAACAGTCCGACAAGGGCGAAGAGGCCCCTGCGCCCGGCGCGGAAGACAATCGTTAGGAAGAGCCGGCCCGGGCAGTAGAGCGGGAGGAGAGATGAAGTACCGGCGGTTTGGCAAGACCGAATTGCAGATCCCCGTAATCAGTTGCGGGGGGATGCGCTTTCAGAGTTCCTGGAAAAGCGAAGATCCCGTGTCGGACGAGAGTCAGCGCAACCTCGAGCGTTGTGTGCGGCGGGCTCTCGAGCACGGCATCAACCATTTCGAGACCGCCCGCGGCTACGGCACCAGCGAGAATCAGCTTGGCCGGATCCTGCCGACCCTGCCGCGCCACGAGATCATCGTCCAGACCAAGGTGGCGCCCAACGCCGATCCCGCCCGGTTCACCGAGGTCTTCGAGACCAGCATGGGCTTCCTGCGGCTGGACTACGTGGACCTTTTCGCCTTCCACGGCGTCAACACCCACGAGAGCGCCGACAACATGATGGGGTGCCTGGAAACGGCGCAGGGATGGAAGCGGGAGGGACGCATACGGCACCTGGGGTTCTCGACCCACGGGCCCCTCGACGTGATCCTCCGCTGCATCGAGACCGACGCCCTCGACTACATCAACCTCCATTGGTACTACATTTTCCAGGACAACTGGCCCGCCGTCCTCGAGGCGCGCAAGCGCGACATGGGCGTGTTCATCATCAGCCCCAACGACAAGGGCGGGATGCTCTACAATCCGAGCGAGAAGCTCCGCCGCCTCACGGCGCCGCTCCATCCCATGGCCTTCAACGACCTTTTCTGCCTGTCGCGGCCCGAGGTGCATACCCTGAGCTGCGGCGCGGCCCGGCCCGAGGATTTCGACATCCACGTCGAGGCCGTTGAGATGCTCGACCGCGCCGACGAACTCCTGCCGCCCATTCTCGAGCGGCTCGAGGCCGAAATGGAGGGTGTCCTGGGCAGGGAATGGGTCGAAACCTGGCAAGAGGGGCTGCCCGAGTGGGATCAAACCCCCGGGAACGTGAACATCCCGGCCATCCTGCGCCTGCGCAACCTCGTCCTCGCTTTCGACATGCACGAATTTGCCCGGAAGCGCTACAACCTCCTGGGCAACGGCGGCGACTGGTTTCCGGGAGAGAACGCGGCCAAAGTGGAGGAGCTGGACCTCGCGCCGTGCCTGGCGCGGTCGCCTCATGCCGACCGCGTGCCCGCGCTCCTGATGGAGACGCACGAGCGGCTCGCGGGCGAGGCGGTGAAGCGCCTCCAACAAAGCTCGAGGGAGCCGTGACGAGCAAGGGCCTCTTCTTTCAGAACGTCATCGCCCTGATCTGGGATTTCGACCGCACCCTGTCGCCGCACTACATGCAGCGGCCCCTTTTCCAGGCTTACGGCGTCGACGAGAAACAGTTCTGGGAAGAGAACAATCAGCTTCCACAGTACTACGAGCGGGCCGGTGTGCGGGTACACCCCGAGACCTGCTATCTCGGCCACATCCTGTCCTACGTCCAGGCGGGAACGTTCCCGGACCTCACGAACGCCCGGCTTCGCGAACTTGGCGGGCGGATCGAGTTTTTCCCCGGCGTGCCGGAGGTTTTCGACGAGCTGAGCGGGATCCTCGAGGAAAAGGCCTTTCGCGACGCCGATCTGCACCTCGAACATTCCGCGGTCAGCACCGGTCTCGCGGAGATGATCCGGGGCTCGAAGATCGCCGATCGCCTCTCGGGCATCTGGGCGTCCGAGTTCATCGAGGTGCCCGCCCGGCCCGATACCGATATGAAGGCCGCCCCCACCTCCGGCCCCATCAGCCAGATCGCCTACTTCCTCGACAACACCACCAAGACACGGGCCCTCTTCGAGATCAACAAGGGCGTGAATCGGGAATCGCGCATCAGCGTCAACGACAGCATCGCCGAGGAGGACCGGCGCGTGCCCTTCAAGAACATGATCTACATCGCCGACGGTCCCAGCGACGTGCCGTCCTTCTCTGTGGTGAAGAAGCACGGCGGGCTCGCCCTTGCCGTCTACAACCCCGCGTCCCCTTCCACCGACAGCGAGTTCGCCCAGGTCACGCGGCTCCTGGAGGACAAGCGGGTGGACTATATCGCGCCCGCGGACTATCGCGTCAGCAGTCCCACCTGGCTGTGGCTGCGCCAGAAGGTCATGCTCATCGCCCAACGGATGATCGACGAGCGCAAACGGGGCCTCGAAACCCGGGTCGGCAAGAGTCCCCGGCACATCACCGAAGTCACCGGCGACTGACGGCCGTCCGCGCTCACTTCCGAATCAGCCACACCTCGCTCAGGCGCGATTGCTGCCGCCAGTTGATACCCGGCTCGAAGGGCACGTCGAAGGTGAGGGTGAGGATGCCGTCGCGCGTGAGGCGGCGGGGGAGAGGGAACTCCTTGACGTCGCCGATCTCGCGGCCGTCGGCGGTCGGCGCCACCCGGACGCCGTTGGCCCGCAAGTGGCAATCCCCGTAGCCGGTGGTCCGCACCACGTAGTCCGCTTCCGGATCGAGGCCGAAGTACCGCAGCCCCAGGGGCCAGTCCATCTTGCTGACCCAGGACTGGCGGTAGCGGTGCATGCCCGCCTCCCACCACATGAAGTCCGGTATGGGCATGCGATCCGGTTCGGCCAGGGTGTTGACCTGTTCCCCGCGGATCACGTGGTCCGACTTCGCCACGTTGCCGATGTCGTCGTAGAATCCGCCCGGACCCGGGTCTTCCCACCGCGCCACGCGAAGCAGTGCCGCAACCTTTTCCTCCTCCGACGGCAATTCGTGGGCCTTTGCGATCTCGTCCTCGATCCACCAGCGGTTATTCAGCGGATAGTCCACGTAGTCGAGGATGGCGCCCCGTTCCGCGCCGCTGGCCTGGTATCTCTCCACGCTGGTCTGTAGCGCAATGGATTCGAACAGGTCGTCGCACAGTTCGACGATCCGCTCCCGCCACTCCGGGCGCACGGGCTCGGTCTCGACCTTCTTAAGGATTTCCCCTGCCGCGTCCATCGCCCGATCCGCGCCCACCGTCGACGCCTCCGCGAGTCGCGCACAGGCCTCCTTTTCCAGAGCCGACTCGTTGAGGAGGCGGTGCCGCACGTAGGCGTCGTAGTAGGCCCGGACCAGGCACATCTGCCACCGCCAGTTGTCTGCGAGTTCCGGCGCTTGGGTTTCCAGTCCCTGCCACAGCGCCAGGGTGCCGTCCACGGCCCCGTTCTCCGCCAGGGAACCCTCCCAGTTGCGCTCGAGCGCGAAGATGCCGTCCGCCGCCGTCTCGGCCACGTCCGGACCGAAGAAGACGCGGGCGTACTCGATGACGATCTGCCGCAGATCGGCATTGGGGTCCCACGCCAGCGCGCTCCACACGGCCTTGTTCAAATCGTCGTGCACGCCGTCGGAGTATGACAGGAAGCCGTCCGTGTACGGCGCCGTGTTGTTGTGAATAATGCGCGAGTAGACGGGCCGTGGATTGATGGGCTCCCTCCCCAGGGTGAAGGCGATGGCCGGGTCAAGCCACGGCACGGGATACTGGCACCGCACGATGTGCGTGATGTCCGGATAGTGGCGCAGCTTGTACTTCCGGGGAAGCCGGTTCCGGGTGTCGGGAATGGGCGGACTCGACGGACCCGCCACCACGCCACCCATCCAGGCCGGATCATGTTCGTTGACCCAGGCGTAGAAGGCGTCCACCTGGTCGTCGTCGAACCCCTGCAGGGAGATCCATATCTTCGCCTCGGGATGGTGCCGATTCAGCCGGGCCGCGACCTCCTCGAGGAAGGGCATCACCCGTTCCGTGGGGTTGTCGCCGGGGTCGCCTCCGGGAAAGAACACCGCGTCGAGGCGGGGGCAGTCGGCATAGAGCTCCTCGTGCCGGGCGAGGGCTTCCGTACGCAGGGCTTCGTCGGTGAGGTCGAAGTCGGCGGGCGTCCATACCCAGTACTCGAGGCCGTAGCGGTCGCAGATGGCGCTCATGGCACGGTTCATTTCGCGCCGGGAAACTTTGAAATGGGGCGACTCGCTGGCGTCCTGGAAGGGGATGTTCTCGATGGCGTTGGTGCCGAAGAAGGCCAGCTCGCGGATGTGTTGATCGAACTGTTCCACCGTCCAGGCGTCCCAACTGTTGGCGCGAGCCCGGTACCCCAGTTGATGGCCTCGCAACGGATAGGCCGGCGAGGTGACGATCTCGAAGTCCGCCGCGATCCCGACGGAGCCTTCCCGACATTCGAGGTTGCGCAGGAGGCGGCCGACGCCGAACAACGCGCCCCGCGGATCGGCGCCCACCACCCACACCACGGGACGATCCGCGTCGGACGTGTCCACGGCGATGCCGTAGCCTTCGGCTTCGGACGTTCGCAACCCGTCCGGCGCCGCCCGTCCCGCTAGGTCCCCGTCGCCCGACATCACGACCACCGCGGGACTTTCGCCGGGCCATTCCGACGCCACGGGCCAGTCCTGTCCCGTGCGCAGCTTCACTTCTTCGGCCAGGACCTCGGCGGCCGTGTCCGCGTCTCGGACGACGACGGTGGCCTTCGACAGGTCCAGCGTTTCGGCGGCCGCTGCGGAAAAGGCGATCGAGATCAGGGGGATAAAAGCGACTCCAAGCGCGCGGATGCCTCGCATGGGACGGTTCCTCCGGGTGAGTCCTGTACAAGGTGTGTTTGAACCGTCCGCAGTGTATAGCCGCCATCGCCTCCGATCAACCGCTGCCCGCCGGTAAGTTGTTTCGGATTGTCCGGATCGGGCGGCAGGGGAGAGGGGCGCGGGAGGTCAGGGGGCGACGTATTCGGCGGTGACGGTGCTCTTGAGTCCGCCCCGAGGGTTGCACTCGATCGCGATCTTCATGCGTCGAGGCCGGCACGCCCGCACCAGGTCTTCCATCATGCGGTTCACAAGGTGCTCGTACCAGATCCCCACATCCCGATAGGAGAGGTAGTAGTATTTCAGCGACCGCAGCTCGAGACAGAGCTTGTCCGGCACGTAGCTCACCGTAACGCGGGCGAAGTCGGGCAAGCCCGAAAAAGGGCACACGGAGGTGAACTCGTCCGTGGTCGTCACGATCTCCATGTTGCGCCCCACCTCGGTGTCCGCGTACTCGTACGGGAAGCATTCGAGGCAGGCCGCATCGATGGCCTCGGGCCCATGGAAGGGCAGGGTCTTGTCGAGGGCCTTGAACTGTTCTCTCGCGGGGGTTCCGCTATTCTCCACGGTATACGCACCTCGCCGTGCAGGTCTCCTGCACAATCACCACTTTCAAGCCTTTCACCGGATCGGACAGTCGCCGCCAGATCCACCGGCACAGGTTTTCCGAAGTCGCGTTCTCGAGCCCCGGCACCTCGTTGAGGCAGGTCCGGTCGAGGGCTTCATACAGCGACGCCAGATGGTTCTCGAGTCCGTCGATGGGTTCCGAGCCCACCTCGACGCGGAAGCTGTGGCCGTGGAGGTTGCGGCATTTGTGGTCCTCGGGCACCCGCGGCAGATAGTGGGCCGCTTCGAACCCGAACCGGATCCGTCCCGGCCAGCCGAAGGCCTCCTCGGGCTCGATGGATACGGGCCGAAACCGGCAGTCGCCCTCGATGCTTACCTGCACGGCCTCGAGACCGGGCAGGCGGGGCGCCAGGCGAGCGGTGATCCATTCCGCCACGCCCTGCCTCGACGCATCCGTCAGTCCGTCGACCTCGTTCAGGTACTGGTGGTCCAGCCGGCGGTAGAAGGGCTCGAATTCCTTCTTGATGTCGCCGTAGTCCACCAGCCAGCCCCGCTCATGATCCACCTCGCCCGCCACCACGATGCACGCGCGATAGCTGTGGCCGTGGATCGGGCCGGGTTCCCCGTTCGGACCGGGGTGGCGATGGGCCGCCTCGAAAACGAACTCTTTGACGAGCTGGACCTTCAACTACACTCCTTTCTGATCCGGTGGCCAGATGTACTTGTGCATTTGGAGCTGGAACCGCACCTCGAGGCCGTCCTCCAGGATCCAATCCACCACATCGCGAGCCGGAACCCCGCCGAATACCGTCGAGAACAGCACCGCGTTACACCGCCGGGACAGCTCGTGCCGCCGCACCACGTCGCGGCTCCACTCGTAGTCCGCCCGATCGGCCAGTACGAACTTCACCTCGTCCCGCGGAGAAAGGCGCGCGATGTTGGCCCAGTCGTTCTTGTCGCATTCGCCGCTGCCGGGACACTTCAAATCCATGATCTTGATCACGTCCGCCGGCAGCCGGTCGATGGGCAGGGCCCCGCTGGTCTCGCACAGCACGGTATGGCCTCGGTCGAGCAGGGCCTCCGCCAGCAGGGGACAGCCCTTGTGCAACAGCGGTTCGCCTCCCGTAATTTCCACCAGGGGCACCCCCAGTTCCGTCACCCGTTCCAGCACCCGATCCAGGGGCCATTTCTCGCCCCCGTAGAAGGCATACTCCGTGTCGCACCACCGGCAGCGCAGGTTGCAGCCCGTGAAGCGGATGAAGGTGCACGGCAGCCCCGCCCACGTCGACTCGCCCTGAACGCTGCGGTATATCTCCGTCAGGGTGAGGATCGTGTCTCGTTCGTCGAGACGCCGTATTTCGGGTGTTTCCTGCATCCGACTCGTAAGCTTCCTGTTCCGGCGCGGCACGCCGATGCCGACCCCATTGTCGCCATGGCCTATGAAAACGGCGCTTCCGTTCTCGCTTATGGCAACGCTTCCCAATCCGAAGAATTCCCCGGTTGCCGGGGAACCGCTATCCGCGTATTATACGCGAGTCCGCTCGCGGATGGCTTGTCGCCGGTGCGGCCCGTTGTCGCGGTCGGTTCTCCGGCTTCTACATCCCGAGCCCCCGCCTCGGTTTGACTTTGCCCCTTTCATATGGTAGGCTTAATCCGCGCTTTGGCGCCATTTTGAAGAAGGAGCACCAGCTTCTCACCTTGCGGCGGCCCGGTTGCAGGGCTTGCTTGTAAGGTTCGCGCACTCCCGTGAACTCGTTTTCAACGGCAGAAGACTGGTGTTTTCTGCCGTTTTTCTGTTTTGGGAATGCGCACCCGATGGCCTCGGGGAGAAGCGCAACGGGCCTGTGGCCCCCATGGAGGAATTCCGCATAGCCAAGACGATCGAGGACAAAGTCCGCGTGAATGAACGCATTCATGCCCGACAGGTTCGGGTGATCGACGAACAGGGAGAGCAGCTGGGCATCATGAGCCCCTACGACGCGTTGCGAACGGCCTACGACCGGGGTCTCGACCTTGTCGAAGTGGCCCCGCAGGCCTCGCCTCCGGTTTGTCGCATCATGGACTACGGGAAATATAAGTACCAGCAGAGCAAGCGGGCCAAAGAATCGAAAAAGCATCAGCACGTGGTCACCGTGAAGGAGGTCAAGTACCGGCCCAAGATCGACGACCACGATTTCGATTACAAGACCAACCACGTCCGCGAGTTCCTGCAGGAAGGCAATAAGGTCAAGATCACGATTATGTTTCGGGGCCGCGAAATGGCTCACCCCGAATTCGGGCACGACATTCTGGCCCGCGTGGTCGAGGCAGCCAAAGACCTGAGCCAGGACGTTCCCGACGTTACTCGCACCCGACTCGAAGGCCGCAACATGAGCCTGGTGTTGACCCCGGCCAACCGAGAGCCGCGGTCGCAGTCATAACCGCCTGGGGCGCCCGTTCCCCGGATCGGAGCGCCCCGCGGGTCGGCGATGCGGAATTGCCTTGGGGCGGAACCACAACGCCCGAGGGGGCTTTTTGTGTCCGCGCGGGGCTCTGGGCCCGCCCGCCGGGCTCTTTCCGGATTTGGGTCCGGCCCACGAAGCAGCGGCAGGGCGACGCGTTCGCCCCGAAGGGAGGTTTAGGAATATGCCGAAGATTAAGACGAACAAGGGCGCTGCCAAGCGCTTCCGAATCACCAAGAACGGCAAGATCAAGTACTGGCCGTCCTTTGGTCGTCACATCATGACCACCAAGTCGTCCAAGCGGCGGCGCCACCTGCGCACGGCTTCGATTCTCGCCGCTGTAGATACGCCGCGCGTGAAGCGCATGCTTCCGTACGGGTAAGAAGGTCCGGTCCAGCTATTCGGACCCCATCGAAAGGAATTGAGCCATGCCTCGTGCTACCAACAAACCGGCTTCCCGCGATCGCCGGAGAAAGATCATCAAGCTGGCCTCCGGCTACCGGGGCTCGCGCCACCGCCTCCTCAAGACCGCCAAGCAGGCCGTTGACCGCGCCGGCCAGTACGCCTATCGCGATCGTAAGGCGCGCAAGCGCGATTTCCGTCGCCTTTGGATCGCCCGCATCAACGCCGCCACCCGCGCCGCCGGCATGAACTACAGCACCTTCATCCGCGGCCTCCGGCTGGCCAACATCGATGTCGACCGCAAGATTCTCGCCGACATCGCCGCCACCGACGAAGCCCGGTTCACCCAGCTCGTCCAGATTGTGAAAGAGAAGCTCGAAGCGGCGGGGCCTCAGGGCGCCGAAGCCCCGAGCGCGTAAGGCAGAGGAATACCGATCGAAGGGCGAGGCTCCCGCGGGTGCGCGTGCAAGCGAATCCGGCGGGGTCTCGCCCGCGGTCTTAGACGGATCCCGGGCCGACCGGGAACGACGGCTTTCCAGGGGGCGGATACCATGCACATACTTCCCGCTGTGGACATACGGGGCGGGCAGTGCGTCAACCTTGTTCAGGGTGACTACGGCCAGGAGACCGTCTACTCCGACGATCCGGTGGCGCAGGCGGTGCGCTGGCAGGAAGCCGGCGCTCCGCTCGTACATATTGTGGATCTCGACGGCGCCCGCGACGGCGAGTTGCGCGTCGAAGAGGCGCTCCGCGAAATGCGCCGGGCGGGCGTGCGCTTCGAAGTGGGCGGGGGCATTCGCGACATGAAGGCCGTCGGCCTTGCCATCGAAGCGGGAGCCGAACGGGTGATCCTCGGCACCGCCGCCCACCAGAACCCCGACCTCGTCGGTCAGGCGGCTCGGGAGTATCCCGGGCGCATCGCCGTCGGCATCGACGCCAAGGCCGGCCGGGTGGCCCTGAAGGGCTGGATCGAAGTGACCGAGACCGACGCCGTCGAGTTCGCCCAGCAGATGGAGGAGGCCGGGGCCACGCGGATCATCTACACCGACATCCTCAGCGACGGCATGATGAAGGGCCCGAACCTCGAGGCCACCCGCGCCGTGGCCCGCTCCATCGGCGTGCGGGTCACCGCCTCCGGCGGCGTATCCTCCCTCGAGGACATCCGCGCGATTCGCGGACTCCAGTCGGACGGCGTGGACGAGGTGATCGTGGGGCGGGCGTTGTACGTGGGCGCCTTCACGCTGCACGAAGCCATCGCCGTCGCCAACGGTGTCCTGTAGTTCGGCGTTCCAATCCGATCTCCGTGGCTCATCGGGCACGTCTTCAACACACGGCGGCCCTTCGCCGAGAAATGTGCTACGCTACGGCTCGCGGCGAAAGACGGGCAGCTGCACCCATGGGCAAATCCAGGATTCAGGGCTCATAACACACACGCTCGGGGGAGAGGGCTCCTTTGACGGATAGCGGACTGACCAAATTCGATTGCGTGACCGTAGTCGGAGCGGGCCTCCTGGGCGCTTCCCTGGGCCTCGCGCTGAAGGCTCGGGGGCTCGCCGGCGTGGTGCGGGGCGTGGGGCATCGGGCATCGTCGCTCGAGACGGCCCTGCGCATCGGCGCCATCGACGAGGCCTTTCAAGACACGCGCGCGGCCGTGGCGGGCGCGGACCTCATCGTCCTGTGCACGCCCGTGGGCCTGATCCTCGAGAAGCTGGACGAGATCCGGCCCGTCTGTTCGCCGGATGTGCTGGTCACCGACGTCGGCAGCACCAAGAGCGTCATCTGCCGCCACGCCGAGGAGACGTGGGGCCGGCCCCTGCGCTTCGTGGGAAGCCACCCCATGGCCGGCAGCGAGAAATTCGGCGCCGAGCACGCCCGGGCGGATTTTTATGAGGGGTGTCGTGCCCTGGTCACGGCCACCCCCGAAACCGACCCCGAAGCGGCCGAACGGGTGCGGGCCTTGTGGCGGGCCGTGGGCGCCACGGTGGTGGACCTCGACCCCCAGATTCACGACGTGCTCGTGGCCCGCACCAGCCACATCCCCCACGTGGTGGCCGCCTGCGTGGCCGAGCTGGCCGCCGACGCGGGCGATGTTCGCGCCCTGGTAGGGAACGGTTTCCGCGACGTGACCCGCATCGCCGAGGGCCGCCCCGAGATCTGGCGCGACATCTGCCTGACCAATCGCGACGCCATCCTCGAGGGCCTGCTCCGGCTGGGCGAAATGATCGACGAGGCGCGTCGCCGGATCGCCGGCGGATCGCCCCACGAAATCGAGAGCCTTTTCGAGGCGGGGCGCGTCGCTCGGAAAAAGGCCCTCGGGGAATGACGGGCCTGTTCATCACGCTGGAAGGCGTCGAAGGGTCGGGCAAATCCACTCAGGCCCGGCACCTGGCCGACTACCTGCGCGGCCGCGGTTTCGACGTGCTCTGCACCCGCGAGCCCGGCGGCGCCCCCATCGCCGAGAAGATCCGCGACCTGCTTCTCGACCCCGCCCATCGCGAGCTGAGCCCGCGTGCGGAACTGCTCCTCTACGAGGCCGCCCGCGCCCAGCACGTCGATGAGGTCATCCGCCCCGCGTTGGAAACCGGCCGCGTGGTGATCTGCGACCGTTTCGCCGATTCGACCACGGCCTACCAGGGCGCCGGCCGCGGGCTGCAAGCGGATTCCCTGGAGCTGCTCCACGGCTGGGCCACCGGCGGCCTTCGGCCCGATCTTACCCTCGTTCTCGATCTTCCGCCGGAGGAAGGCCTCCGCCGGGCGGGTCGCGTCCGCCGCCGGGATCGCCTCGAGCAGGAGCCCCTCGACTTTCATCGCCGGGTCCGGGAAGGCTTCCGAGAACTGGCGGAACGGGAGCCCGACCGGGTGCGGCTCCTCGACGCTCTTCCCGACGAAGACACCGTCGCCGAGGCGATCCGGCAATCCGTGGACGCTCTCCTGGTCCGGCGAGGGTGCGGCGCATGACCCCGTTTTTCATTCTCCGCCGTCGTCGGCCATAATCTCCGTTATGTCGTTCTCTTCGATCCGAGACCAGGAAGTCCCCGTGCGGCTCCTGAGAAACATCCTGCGCCGCGGACGCATCCCCAACGGCCTCCTGTTCTGGGGGGCCGGCGGCATCGGCAAACGGCGGACGGCCCTCGAGATGGCCAAGGCCATCAACTGCATCGATGCCGTCGACGACGCGTGCGACAGTTGCCTGTCCTGCCGCAAGGTGACCCACGGCAACCATCCCGACGTCAAGGTCGTCGTCCCGGTCAAGAAGTCGCGCGTCATCGGCGTCAACGTCGTCAAAGAGCTCAACGAGCTCGCCTCGCTGCGCCCCTTCGAGTCGGAATGGCGCGTCTTCATTATCGAAGACGCCGATCGTATGAACCTCGACGCCCAGAATCATTTCCTCAAGACCCTGGAAGAACCGCCCGGCCGTTCAATGTTCATCCTCTTGACGGAGTATCCCCGGATGCTGCTGCCCACCATCCGGTCCCGATGCCAGATGGTGCGGTTCCGGCCCCTCAGTCCCGCCACGGTTGTCGAATTGCTTCGAGAGCAGCGGGACCTGGCCGAGGACCTGGCGGAATCGGTCGCGGCCCTGTCCCAGGGACAGATGTCGCGCGCGTTGGACCTGCTCGACTCCGAGAAGCGCGAGGTCGTCCTCTCCCTGGTACGGCGTCTCGCCGAGGGAGGCGATCCCCTGCTGTTGTCCGACGAATTCCTGAAAGGTCTCGAGGCCCGGCGCAAGCAGATCGAGGCGGCCGTCGCCGCGGAGGCCGGCGATCCCCGAGGCATGGCCAGTTCGGAAGATCGCGAGAAGGCCGAGGAAGAGCAGATGGCCCGGGTGGATGCTCTGCGCAAGCGTGATATAATGGAATACTTGTACTTGTTCGAGACGTGGTACCGGGATGAACTGGTACACGCCGCGACGGGCGGGGAAGGGGCGCTCTTGAACCGCGACCGGCGGGGGGATTTCAAGCCGGGCGGGGGCGATCCCGGCGCCAAGATCCAGGCCATCGAAAGGGCCCGTCGCTATCTCGACCGATACGTAAATGAAGAGCGGGTATTTCGGGACTTGTTCTTCGCGCTGGCGGCTCGTTGAGCTGCCCGGAGAATACGGATGCAAACGGTTAAGATACGGCTCAGGAAGCCTACCCGCGTGTTCAGCTTCCTGTCGCCGGACAATCTGACGCTCCGACGCCACGACAATTGCATCGTGCGGAGCGATCGGGGGCTGGAATTCGGCACCTGCGTGCTCCCGCCCGAGCCTTGTCCGGAGCACATGGAAGCGCGCTACCCCATGACGGTGGTGCGCAAGGCCACGCACAACGACGAAAGCACCTTTCGCCAGATCCAGATCGAGGAGCAGAAGGCCCGCGAGATCGGCGCGCGGAAGATCGCCGAGCGCGACATGCCCATGAAGCTGGTCGATGTGGAGTACACCTTCGACCGGCACAAGGTGATCTTCTATTTCACGGCCGCCGACCGGGTCGATTTCCGCGACCTCGTCCGTGACCTCGCCCACGATCTCAAGACCCGCATCGAGCTCCGCCACATCCAGGTGCGCGACGAGGCCAAGATCGTCGGCGGCCTGGGCGTGTGCGGCCGCGAGCTGTGCTGCTCCACCTGGCTGCGCGAATTCATGCCCATCTCCATGAAGATGGCCAAGCGCCAGAACCTGTCGCTCAATCCCTCGAAGATCAGCGGCCAGTGTGGCCGGCTCCTCTGCTGCCTCAGTTACGAGAACGAGCTCTACAAAGAGGCCAAGAAGCGCGACAAGGACCGCGAGGCGGCGCAGAAGGCCATGCTCGAGGCCCAGGCCCGGGCCGAGGAGGAAGAGGGACTGATCGTCCCCACCGACACGGACGAGGATTACCCCTGGCAGAAGGAGCCCTACGAGGAAGTGGCCTCGGTGGTCACCGACGAGCGCATCCACGGGCGTCTGCCCAACGTGGAAGACGAGGATGCCCACGCCTCCAACGTGGTCGAGATCGATTCCGACGAATCGGACGAGGAAGTTGTGGAAGTGCCGGAGGCCGGCACCGAAGTCACCATCGTGCGGCTGCCCCACGGCTCCCCCGGCTCGTCTTCCGGAGAACACGGCGCCAACGGCGTCAAGCGGAAGCGCCGTCGCCGCCGGCGTCGCCGCAAGCCGTCGGACGGCGGCAACGGCGGCTCCGAGGGCGATCCTTCCGACAGTTGACGCCCTCCGCCAAAGAAGAGACTGAAACCAGGGAAGTCACGGGTTACATGGAGGAAGATTGGCTCCGTGTAGCCCGTGACTTCCGACAAAAATCGCGTTACGAGTCACAGATTGCCGCCCATGCCGCTCGTCGATACCCATTGCCATCTTCACGACGCCGCCTTTGACGAAGACCGCGCCGAAGTGCTGGACCGCGCCCTCGAGGCCCTCGAGTTCATCGTGGTCATCGGCGACGATCTCGAGTCCAGCGGCCGCGCCCTCGACTTGTGCGGCGAGCGGGTGCACGCCTGCGTGGGAATGCACCCCTACCATGCGGCCTCGGTGAATGCCGCCGCCCTGAGCGCCCTCAAGGAACTGGCACAACGGCCCGGCGTGGTGGCCCTCGGCGAGATCGGCCTGGATTACCATTACAAGAAGGCGGGTTGCCTCGAGCAGCAGATCGCGTTTCGACGTCAGATCGAGCTGGCCATCGAACTCGACCTGCCCATCGTCGTGCACAGCCGCGACGCCCAGGACGACACGGCCCAAATCCTGCAGGACTACGCCGCCGAACTGCCCGGGGGCATCATGCATTGCTTCGGAGGAGACGCGCCCTTCGCCCGCAAATGCCTCGACATGGGCTTCCATATTTCCTTCGCGGGGAACGTGACCTTTCCCAAGGCCAACGTGCTTCGACAGGCCGCCAAGGTCGTGCCTCTGGATCGCCTCCTGGTCGAGACCGACAGTCCGTACCTTGCGCCCCAGCCCGTGCGAGGTCGGCGGTGCGAGCCCGCCTACGTCCAGCATACCGCCGAGGCCCTGGCCCGGCTTCATGGCGTTCCCGACGACGAGTTCGCCGACCAGACCACCCGGAACGCGCGCCGCGTCTTCGACCTGTAGTCGGTTTTCCGGGGGCCCTACTGACGGCCCGTGCTGCCGAACCCTCCCGTGCCGCGCGGGGTTTCATCGAGGTCGGTCACGGGTTCCCACACGCAGCGGGACACGGGGGCAATCACCAATTGGGCGATGCGGTCGCCCCGGTGAATGGTGAAGGGCTCGTTGCCCAGGTTGATCAGCAGCACCCGCACCTCGCCGCGGTAGTCGGCATCGATGGTGCCGGGGGTGTTGACCATCGAAATGCCGTGGCGCAGCGCGAGGCCGCTTCGCGGACGTACCTGCCCTTCAAAGCCCTCCGGCAAGGCAATCCGCAGACCCGTCGGCACCAGGCGCCGTTCGCCCGGCTGTAGCGTTACCGGCTCGGTAACGGCCGCCCGCAGGTCCATTCCGGCGGCGTGGGGGGTGGCGTATTGGGGAAGGGGGAGGTCCTGGCATCCCGGCTCGAGGGCGATCCGGACCGACACGGGGAGGCCCGCGGTCATATGTTGAGCTCTCCGATGCGGCGCCCTTCCGGAGGGCCCAGCACGACCGCCGTGCACTGCTCGGTGCGCAGCAGCCGTTGCGCCAGCGCCTGCACCTCCTCGGCCGTGATGGCGTCGATGGTGGCCAGGATCTCGTCGATGGGCACGATGCGGCCGTGCACGATCATGGATTTTGCCAGACGCGACATGCGGTTCGACGTGCTCTCGAGGGCCATCAGCACACCCACCTTGAGCTGCTCGCGGTTCAGCTCCAGCTCGTCCTCCCGAAGGGGGTTGTCCCGGAGGTCCCGCATTTCCGCCACGCACAGGTCGAGCGCCCGTTCGAGGCTTTCCGGCGCCACCGCCGCGTAGAAACCCAGCGTGCCCGACTCGAGGTAGGACGAGGTAAAGGTGTAGATCGAGTAGGCGAGTCCGGCTTCTTCGCGGACCTTGTCGAAGAGGCGCGACGTGGATCCCCCGCCCAGGGCGCTGCTGAGCATTTCGTAGACGAACCGGTCCGCATCCGTCGCGCGCGCCCCCGGGAACCCCACGCACAGGTGGTCCTGGGCGATGTCGCGCACGTAGTACTCGATCCCGGCCGAAGGCACCGGTGGGCTGAAGCGCGGGGGAGAGGGCCGGGCCGGCAGCGCGTGGAACTCGTCTTCGATCTGGCGATACAGGGACTCGGGATCGAAGTTTCCCACCACCGACACGTAAATGTTCTCGGGCCGGTACCATGCGTCGTAGTAGGCCTGGATGTGTTCCAGGGTGAGGCCGCCCACGGTCTCGAGCGTTCCCGTCACGGGCTGGCCCAGGGCGTGACCCGGCCACAGCCGGAGCGCGTAGGCGTCGTGGACGTAATCTTCCGGCACATCCTCGATGGACGCGATCTCCTCGAGAATGACGTTGCGCTCCTTCTCGAGGTCGTAGAACTGGGAGTTCTTGAGGATGTCCGCGAGGATTTCAATTCCGCCCGCGATGTGGATGTCGAGCGTCTTCACGTAGACGCAGGTATAGTCGCGCGAGGTGAAGGCGTTCATGTGTCCGCCGCGCCGCTCGATGGCCTCCATGATCTGCCGCGCATTCCGGGTCAGCGTGCCCTTGAAGAAGAGATGTTCGAGGAAGTGGGATATCCCCGTCTGGTGCAAGGGCTCGTTGGCCGATCCCGCCCGGATCCAAACCCCGGCCGTCACTGTTCGCAGATAGGGCAACGGCTCCATGATCACGGTGAGTCCGTTGCCCAGCGTCCGGACCTCGGCCGATTCCTGCGTGTAGGGCGCGATCTGCATGGACCTCCTGCCTGTGTCGAATGACCACTATCAAAAAAGTGGCGCTCCCCGCGCTATCGAGGAGCGCCACGCTTGCATCGGGATTAGCGCCGGCCCCGGTCTCGGCCGCCGCCGCCTCCGCCACCGCCGCCGCCTCGGCGCGGTCCGCGGTCACGGCCTCCACCGCCTCCGCCGCCGCCTCCGCGACGGTGGGCGCCTTCACGACCTCCGCCGGGCCGGCCGCCGCGGTCCCGATCGCGTCCGCGACCGTGGCCCTGGGCGCCGTTGCCTTCCTCGGCTTCGATCATGTCTTCGTCGGTGATCAGCCCGAGCTCCCGCTCCGCTTCCACCTTGGAAAGGTTGATGCGGCCCATGCGGTCGATCTCGATGACCTTGACATGGACGGGATCGCCGACCTGAACCACGTCGGTGACTTCGTTGACCCGTCCCGGCGCCAGTTCCGAGATGTGCACCAGGCCTTCTTTATTGCCCATGATGCTCACGAAGGCGCCGAAGTTCATGATGCGGGTCACCGTGCCCTTGTAAACCTGGCCGATCTCGACCGAGGCGGTGATGGCCTTGATCATGTCGATGGCGGCCTGGGCGCTCTCTTCATCCGTGGCGGCGACCTTGATGGTGCCGTCGTCTTCGATGTCGATGACCGCGCCCGACTGGGCCTGGATGTCGCGCACCACCTTGCCTCCCGGTCCAATCACCTCGCGGATCTTGTCGACGTCGATGGTGATGGTGTGGATGCGCGGCGCGTACCTCGAGATGTCCGAGCGCGGCTTGTCCAGGGCGGCGTCCATCTTGTCGAGGATGTGCAGCCGGCCTTCCCGGGCCTGGTAGAGGGCCTGGCGCATGATTTCGCTGCTCAGGCCGTGCACCTTCATGTCGAGCTGGAACGCCGTGATGCCCTCGCGCGTCCCCGCGACCTTGAAGTCCATGTCGCCGAGGTGGTCTTCCGTGCCCAGGATGTCGCTCAGGATGCGGACCTCGTCGCCTTCCTTGATAAGGCCCATGGCGATGCCCGCCACGGCGGCGCGGATCGGTACGCCCGCGTCCATGAGGCTCAGCGAACCGCCGCACACCGTCGCCATCGAGCTCGAGCCGTTGCTCTC
>CAYVOE010000003.1:0-34881 GCA_964452795.1 uncultured Nitrospiraceae bacterium | reverse complement strand
CGGCACCCGGTCGATGAGCCCCCGGTCTTTCAGATCGAGAAATCCGCGCCAGATCCCGCCCAGGAGCCCTCCGCCGCCCACCGGCGCCACCACCCAGTCCGGCAGGTCTCCGCCCGTCTGTTGATACAGCTCGTAGGCGACGGTCTTGGCCCCCTCCACGTTAAACGGCTCGTACATCCCCGCCGTCGACAGGTGATACCACCCGAAGCGCCGACAGGCCTCCACGCACAGGTCGAAGAGCCCCGCCGCCGACGGCGTGTCCACCCGCACCACGCGCCCGCCGCAGGCCGCCGCCTGCACCGCCTTGCCCGCCGCCGCATGGCTGTGCATCAGCAGCACCGCCTTCACGCCCGCCCGGGCCCCATAGGCCGCCGCCGCGCAGGCCACGTTGCCCGACGACACCACCGCCACGGTCTCGGCCCCGATTTCCCGGGCCCGGCTGATGCCCACCGACACCTGCCGGTCCTTGAAGGACCCCGTCGGGTTGCCCATCTCGTTCTTGATCCGGAGATCGCCGATTCCCAGCCGCTTCGCCAGCCGCGGCGCCGCCACCAGGGGCGTGGCGCCTTCCCCCAGCGACACCACGGCGTCCCGCGACGCAACGGGCAGCATTTCGGCGTAGTGCCACATCGATTCCGGCCGCGTTCGAAACAGGTCCGCCGCCGGTTGGGTCCGCATCCGGATGCTCAGCGGTTCGCCGCAGGCCTCGCAGGCGGGCCGTCCGCCGGCGGAATAGGCGGCTCCGCAGCCGTAACAGACGAGATCGTAGGTGTCGGATTGAACCTTGTGCATGGCGTCGCATTCTGTCAGACGCCCCCGGGCGGATGCAAAGGTATGTCGGGTCGGCTTACGACTCTTCCGAGGCGCTCAGGCGGGTTCCGTCGGTGAACACGGTGTCGGCAAAATCGCGCTTCTCGTCGATCGTCGCCCCCGCCAGCACCACGCACCGCTCCAGCCGTATGGGATGGCGGATCGCCGCGTCGTCGCCCACCACCGTGTCCACCAGCTCCGTCCCCGGCGCGATGGAGGCCCGCGCCCCCACCAGCGAATCCCGCCCCGTGTTCCGCAGTTGCCGCGTGCAACACGCGATGAGGTCGCCGATGTAGGTCACATTCATGTCCCACGTCACCACGTTGGCGATACGCACGGGATACTCGAGGTCGATGAGGATCTGGATCGAGTCGGTCAGTTCGTATTCGTCGCGCAGGGCCGTCCGCGGCGTCCGTCGGATGGCGTCGAAGATGGGCAGGTCGAAGAGGTAGAGCCCGCAGCCCTTCAACAGGTTGAATACGTGCCGCGGCTTCTCGATCACCCGGCGCACCGTGCCGTCGTCGCGAAGCTGCACGGAGAAATTCTTCTTCACGGCCGCGGCGTCCGTCTCCTCCCGCACCGCCAGCACGCCCGCCGCCCCCCGCCGCTCCATCTCGTCGAACATGGGCCGCAGGTCCGGCACCTCGAAGAAGATGTCGCCGAGAAACAGGAGAAAGGGCCGGTCCACGTGCGGCTCGAGCTGTCCCACGGCGTGGGCGATGCCCAGCCGCCGCTCCTGTTCCACATACCGGATGCGGACGCCGTAGTCCCGGCCGTCGCCCAAGGTCTGGATGATGCGGTGCCCCAGGTGGCCGATGACCACCACCACGTCCTCGATGCCGACCCGTTTCATGTATTCCAGCTGGTACGCCGCCAGCGGTTTGTTGCAGATCGGCACCACGGGCTTCGGGAAGAGCTCCCCGAAAGGCCCCATCCGCGACCCGTGCCCCGCCGCCAGAATCACGCCCTGATATGCGCCGCTCGCCATGGAAGTCCCCTTTGCCCGGCAAGTCCCCAGTATGGGCAAAAAACGCCCGCGAGGCAAGCGGACGGATTGCACGACGAAGGGTCAGGCGGGTACGGAAACCCCTCCGGCCGGACCGGATCCACGGGGGCGGCGGGTGTGCCGAACGCGGTCGCGGCCCGAGGGAAACGGAAAAGAGTCGGGCCTTAGGAACCCGAAGCCGAGGAGCCGATGACCGCGTGGGCCCGGCGTTCGAGCGAAGACTTCTTGCGGGCGGCGCTGTTCCGATGGATCACGCCCTTCGAGGCCGCCTTGTCGATCTCCGACAGGGCTTCCGGCAGCGCCTTCCGGATCTCTTCCGGATCCTTCGCCTCGATGGCTTGAAACGCGTTTTTCACGTACGTGCGCATCCGCGACTTCACCGACTGGTTCCGCAGGCGGTTGCGCGCGTTCCGCTTGATGTCCTTGATCGAAGACTTGATGTTCGCCATTCCGTAACTCCGCCTAAATCCCGTGGGATATCCAATTCAGATCACAAGGCCCTTCAGTGTAACAATCAAACCCGCGAAAATCAAACCCCGAAAGGCCGTGCATGTGCCCGGGTCGTCCAAACGTCCAAGCCACGCTCTACGCCGCGCCCTTGCCCTGCACCACCACCTGAACGGTCTTGGCGATGATCCGGAAGTCCTGCGCCACGCTCCATGTGTCGATGTAGGTCAGGTCCAGGTCCACCCACTCCCGGAAAGTCAGGTTCGACCGCCCGCTGATCTGCCACAGGCCCGTCATCCCCGGCTTCACGCTCAGGCGGCGCCGCTGGTCCCACGAATACTGGACCACCTCCGAGTGTAGCGGCGGTCGCGGACCCACGAGGCTCATGGTGCCCACCCACACGTTGAACAACTGGGGCAGCTCGTCGATGCTGGTCTTCCGAATGACCCGGCCCACCCGGGTGACCCGCGGATCCTTGCGGATCTTGAACACCGGTCCGTCGGCCTCGTTGAGATGTTCCAGCTCCTTGCGCAGTTCCTCGGCGTTTCTCACCATGGACCGGAACTTCACCATGCGGAACCGGCGCCCGTTGAGCCCCACCCGCTCCTGCACGAAGAACACCGGCCCCCGGGTCTCCTTCCAAATCAGCCCCTCGAGCTTGATCAAAATCGCCGTCGGCAGGAACACCAGCGGCACCAGGACCACCAGCGCCGCCGTGGCCGCCACGAAGTCCAGCGTCCGCTTCAAATAGAGCTGGAACTGGTGGTCCGGCACCGGGCACAGCGACAGGATGGGGATGTCTTCCATCAGGTGCACCCGGCTGGTGGCGATCCGCAGCGGGAACATGTCCGCCGTCATCCGCACCGTCACGCCCACGCCTTCGCACAGGTGGGCGCACCGCTGGATCAGCTCGTAATACGACCGCACCGTCAGCGTGATGTAGACCTCGTCCACCACCCGGTTCGCCAGCACCCGCTCGAGGTCTTCAAACCCGCCCAGGTGGGCCACCCCGTGCTTCTGCAGCAGGTGGAACCGCCCCGGGTCGTCGTCGAGGAACCCCACGATCTGGTAGCCGTACTGGCCGTGGGTCTCGATGATCTCCGCCAGGCGCTCGGACCGTTCGTTCGCGCCGATGATCAGGATCTGGCGGTAATTGTATCCGTGGCGCCGCAGGTTCCACAGGAACAGCCGCAGGCCCATCCGGAACGCCGTCAGCAGGATCAGCGTGAACAGCCCGAAATAGACGAACAGGTCGCGCTCGGGCATCTGGCGCATGAAGAACCCGACCACGAACCCGCTGAACACCAGGGCCGACACCACCGCCTTGAGCACCGACAGCACCTGGGTGATCAACGAATCGTCGCGGCGCGACACGAACAGCCGTTGATCCGCCGCCGCGCCCGACCATACCACCACGAATACGACGAAATATGCCAGGTTGCCCACGAATTTCTCGCGGAACACCTCGGCCGTCGCGTCCGGCGTCGTTAACGCCACCGCCAGGGCATACGCCGCCAGCACGCACGTGGCGTCGGCCATCGCCAACCCGAACGTCAGAAGTCCACTATGTTTCTTAAGAAAAGGCACGAGCTACCCGCCCTTTCGCCGCGCGTCGAACCGATGCCAATGTCGGAGTTGAAAGAGGGCGACGGGCAGGCCTCGCGCGCGAGAACGAAGCGGCGAAACGACTGCGGGGCACGAGAGGAGGTTGAAAGTGCGCCGGCCCTTCTTCCGGAAGCCGAGCCAATGACGGAGTCCTCAAGTGAGAGCCACCGTCCGCGACGGCCTTCCGGGCCGGCAAACCCGTGGAAATCCGGCCGCAGATCACGACACAACCTTGCACACCGACGCTGAACCCGGCGACCCAATTACGCGAAGATCCAGAATTGATCATAGTCTACTGCGCCCTCGGATACCTGTCAAGCGTCCTCGTGCCCGCACACACCCCCTCCAAAGGCAGAAAAGGAGTGCGAATACCGAGTCCTTCCCGAAAACCATGGATTCGTGTGTGGTATCGGCGCCGCCCCGTTCCCCCTTGAGTCGCCCCGTCCGAATCCCCCGAAGGGGAGGCATACGTAGGGATACGGGTCAACCACAGAACGGAACCGTCCCGCCACCGACATCCGCTCCACCCGTCGTAGCGCTACGAGGACTGCGCTCAACAGACGCATGTGAGATGGCCTCTCCGCGTAGGACGACAAGGACTGCGCTGGGCCGGGATGTGAGGGTGCCCCTCCCCGCGTAAGCCTACGAGGACTGCGCTCGATGGGTGTGAGGTACCGCCAACCCGTCATTGCGAGGAGCGGTCCTCTGTGGAAACCCATACGGGAGGCGGGTATACGTCAGGTCTATCTATGCCGTCTGTGGGCGCCTATACAGAGCGACGCGGCAATCTCACCCGTGGTAGGATCCTCACTTCGCGAACAAGGGTCACCGGCTCATGTGAGATTGCCGCGTCGCTTATGCCTGAGTACACACCACAGGCATGCGTGTAACCATAGACTGTTGCCCCGTACACCTGTCCTCCCACAGGGGTCCGCTCCTCGCAATGACGGGTGGGGGAGACCTCACCGCCCCGTCCGGCGCAGTCCTCGCAGGCTTACGACAAGTGGGGTGGATGTCGATCCCGGAACGGTCCCGTCCAATGGCCGGCCTGCATCGTTGCGTTGGATCCCCTTCCGGGGCCTCATCCACGGCGGACAGCCCCGTCGCTCCACAGGCCGAGGCGCCGCGAATGCCTCCGCCTCAGCGGACTTCCAGCGTGGGGCCGAAGACCCGCCAATACCCTCCGGCGTCGACCAGGCCCTGGAGGGTGACCCGCCGTTCCTGGCCGTTCACATTCACCACGGCCGTCGCCATGTCGATCCCTCGGGTCGCCCGATCCACCACGAGCCCCGCCAGGGCCTGTTGCGCCTCCAGGGGGATGATCGACGGCGTCTCGGCGAGCCCGACGTACTGCGCCCCCTGAAGGACTTCCGCATGCTGCTGCAACGCCATCGCGATGCGCTGGCCGAACCGTTCCCGCGGGTCGGCGTCGCCCGGCCACGAGAACAGGGCGTCGAACTCTTCCGCAGACAGGTAGTAGGCCCGGGCCCGCTCCAGATCGCCCTGGGCCATGGCCTCCACGAACCCCCGCATCAACTCCTCGGGCGTGGTCGGACGCGGCGCCGCCAGGGGAGGCGGCGAGGGCGGCGCAACGGGGTTCACGACGGGGGCGGTCACCACGGGCGTGCTGACGCAGCCGGCCGCCAGGAGTACCAGGGCTATCCAAACCGGGCACAGGGACTTCGCACTCATGGGCCGTCTCTCCTGACTCTCTGCTTTCATCCTTCCACGGGGGGACGGTTCGAAGCCCCGGACTCCACCGCCCGACCGGCCCATACGACCCGAAACGAGGACCTCATCCGGAGGCTCCGCCGATGGCGCGTGAAGGGTGACCCGTCGTCCGCCGCCGGTCGCCGCCGACCGCGAAGGGCCAGCGGCTTTTTTGTCCGCGCTCCGTGATCTCCGGGTTCCGTTTGCAGGTCATGCCGCATGAAGTAGGGGGTGAAACCGGAAAGGGCGACCGTCCCGGCGTCAATACTATACCCGTTCAGACCCGGGCCGTGCACCCTCCGGACCGGCTGCGTCTCGATTGACTCGGGTGGAGGGCCCGGCTATGATAGCCCGAAACCATCTCTTCAACGGTAGCCATCCATCGGGTAAGGACGCGCTATGCTCCGAACACACGGTATTTCGCGCGGAGGAATCCTCGCGGCTCTCCTTCTGGCGATCGTCAGCGGTTCCGCCGCCGCCCGTCCCCTGGACATCGAGCAGGGACGCTGGCGCATCGAGCTCCAGGGCGCCGACGTCCTCCACTCCAAGAAGACCGACCGAGAGGGGGACTACTTCGTCTCCGGCTCCGTCGAATACGAAATCCCCGTGCGGATCCACCTTACCCTGAGCGTTCGCGCCTATCCGCTGTTCATCTATCCCGAGCCCGAGCCCATCTACGGCGTCGCCGCCGGCATCGCCTTCCGCTGGTATCCCCGGGAAGACCACAAAGGCTTCTACGCCGAAGCCGGCGTGGCCCCGCTCTGGACCTCGCGCTACTTCAACGAAAACTCGTCGCGCATCAACTTCCTCGACGAGCTGGGCGTCGGCTACCGTTTCGAGAAGGACTGGCACCTCTCGGTAAAGTACCAGCACATCTCGAACGCCGGCCTCGGAAGCGACAACGCCGGAGTCAACGCCATTTCCCTGGGCATCGGATACACCTTCTGAGCGTCCCGACCGGGCGCCCCTATTTCGGCAGATCCTCCTTGCGCTCGTCGCGAGCCTGCAGCGTCTTGCGGTTGCGCATCGATTCGGCGCGCTGTTCGGGCCGGGCGTTCGCCAGGTACGGCTGCATCTCCTCCTTGGACTCCGGATCCAGCGCCGCCTTGACGTTGCGGTCCCACGAGCCCTCTTCCGCCGCCAGGTAATCCTGGAGCTTCTCGATGGCCGCCACCAGGTCCGGCCGGGTGATGGCCCCCACAAGCCGCCCGTCTTCAATCACGGGCAGGGCCGTCACATCCGTATCGAGAAAGGTGCGCGCCACCTGGAAAAGGTCCGTGTTTGGTGACACCGCATCGGGGCTCACCTGCATATAGTCCGAGACCCGGCCCCCGGGCAGGCGGTCATAGGCCGTGTTCGCCAGGATTTGGAGGGCGCTTTTCTCTGTGAAGACCCCGACGATTCCGCGGCCTTCCTCAATCACCAGGGCCGCCGGCGCCTTGCTCTTGCGAAGGGCGCGCAAGGCCTCGAAGGCGTCGTTGGCCGGGCCGACGATAGGGACCTGAGCGGTCATGCAATCACGAACGATGGGAGGTTCGGTGGTGGGCATTATGGAAACTCCTACAGGGCCGGATGGGGAATCCGGCGGGAGGCGCGAATCGCGCGAAGGGCGCACAAGGCGCGGATGGAGGACTCTTCTTAAGATCTTACACCATGATCCGGCCCCGCACAAGAAAAGGGAGCCCCCTTTATCGGCTGCCGAAGCCCCGGACGCCCGCCCCAACGCGCCGCCCGCTCCCGGACTGTTGCGTTCGCCTTTCCGGCTCTATAGACTTGCAAGACTTACATGTGGGGGTCGTTCCAGCGCCGTTTTCGGTTCGATTCCACTCCAACCGGGGACCGAACGCGTTCGGAATCGTCTAAACGCATTGAAGGGCTACGGAGAAATGATAGAACGTTGTGAAAAGTTCTTGCAGGAAGTCCAGGACCATCTGCGCGATGAATTGCTGCCCTTCTGGGCCACCCGCGGGGTCGACAAGGAGTACGGCGGGTTCCTGACCTACTTCGACCGAAACGGAAACCCCACGGGGGAGACCGTCAAGACCCTGGTGTGCCAGGCCCGCATGATCTACACCGCGTCCCAGGTCCACCGAAACGGCCTCGACCCGTCGGGCAACTTCCTCAAGAGCGCCCGACAAGGCGTCGATTTCCTGCTCAACCACTTCTGGGACGACCAGTACTGGGGCTGGTACTGGACCACCGAGCGCGACGGCACGCCCCTCAACACCAGCAAGCTCACCTACGGCCATTCCTTCGTCATCTACGCCCTCAGCGAGTACGGCATGGCCTCCGGCGACGCCCGCGGCCTCGAGTGGGCCATCCGCACCTACGAGGTGCTCCAGACCCTCGTCGCCGACAACTGCTGGGGCGGATACTACGAATTCCTCGAGCGCGACTTCACCCACAAGCCGCCCCACCGCGGCGGCGGCGACCGCAAGTCCTTCGACATCCACATGCACCTCATGGAGGCCTACACCAACCTCTACGAGGCCACCGGCGCCAACATCTACAAGCAGCGCACCCAGGAGATGGTGGACCTCATCTTCGCCCGCATCATCGACCCCGAATCGGGCACGGGCCGGGCCCAGTTCCTTCTCGACTGGACCCCCGCGCGCGCCATTATCTTCGACAACGTGTGTGGCGCCGACCGCGACGTCGAGGACGACGAGGGCCGTCCCCTCGACAACACCAGCTACGGCCACAACGTCGAGTTCGCCTGGCTCCTGGGGCACACCATCGAGATTCTCGACCTCGACCCCGAGAAGTACAAGGAATCCCTCCGCCGGATCTACGACCACGCCCAGCAGTACGGCGTCGACGCCGAAAAGGGCGGCATGTTCTGCGAAGGGCCCGCGGCCGGTCCCGCCCGGGAACGCAACAAGGAGTTCTGGCAGCAGGCCGAGGCCCTGGTGGGATTCCTCGACGCCTATCTGTACTTCGGCGACGCCAAGTACATCGACGCCTACGAAAAGGTCCACCGATTCGTGTTCGATCACATGATCAACCACGAAGTCGGCGAATGGTTCCCCCTCTTCGACGAGAACAACAACCTGCTCTGGGACTACATGGCCCACGCCTGGAAGATCAATTACCACACGGTGCGGTCCATGGTGCAGAGCGAGCGGCGCCTCCTCAAGATCTGCGGCGAGTAGCCGCAGCCGACGGGTTCGGGCGCAGTTCAAAAAGGACCGGCGCGGCCGCTCGCGGGCTCTCCGTCCGCGCGTCGCCGCCCGGGCCTACTTCTGCGCCCGGATCACCACGCGGAACGTCTCCAGTCCGAAAGGGCCGCCCGCGAGGTTGTCGTAGAGCCGCACGTCGGGGAACCCCGCCTGCCGGAACCGGTCCTTGAGCTCCTGGCCCGAATAAATGGTGTGGTGGACGGTGTAGGTCCGGGTGGCGCCGTTCCGGATGAAGATGTACTGGTTGCGGACCCGGGTCCAGTCGTCGTAGACCTCGTGGCGCCGCACCAGGACCGTGCCGTCCGTCAGGGTCTCCGATTGCGTGGGCACGAACCGCCGCGCGAGCCCCTCTTTCGACGCCACCTGCAGGATGCACACCCCGCCCGGCTTCAAACTGCAATAGATGTTGTTCAACACCCGCAGGTCGTCCCGCTTGTCCTCGAAATACCCGAAAGAAGAGTAGAGGTTGAGCACCAGGTCGTAGGCCCGGGGCCGGACGAAGGCCCGCATGTCGGCCTCGACCCATTCGACGTCGGCCTCCTCCGCGGCGGCCCGTTCTTTCGCCTTCTCCAGCAGAAACGGCGTGAGATCCACTCCCGTGGTCCGGATGCCCCGCCGGGCCAGGACGACGCTGTGCCGGCCCACGCCGCAGCACAGGTCCATGGCCGATTCCACCGGGATGTCCGCCAGCGCCAGGGCCTGGTCCACCTCCTGCTCCGCCGCCTCGAAGCAGCCGGCCGGAAAGATCACGGGATAGGCTTCCGCCCAGAACGAACCGTCTTCGAACCATTCCGCCATGCCGCCGTCTCCCCTTTGTCTACCGCGCCGTCATGCGCATCGCCGCCGGACGAGACCCCGGACCGGAGCTCACCGCGTCTTCCGCGAGGCCTCCGACAGCCGGTGCATGGTCTCCTTCATCTGCCGATACGTGTCGCGGTAAGCCTCGAAATAGGCGTCGTAAACCTCGAAATCGTCTTCCGGCCACACCGTCTCAAAGGCCGGCGCCATGGCCGCGCCCGCCGCCTCCAGGCTCTCGTGGGCGCCGCACGCCACGGCCGCGCAGGCCGCCGCGCCCAGACTCGAGGCCTGCGTTACGCCCGGAACCAGCATCGGACGGCCCGTCACGGCGGCCAGGATCCGCAGCAGCAGGCCGTTGCCCGCGCCGCTTCCGGCCACCCGCACCTCCTGTATCGCGCATCCGCCCGACTCCAGCGCCTCGAACAGGTTGCGCATCCCGTAGGCGCACCCTTCCAGCACGGCCCGGTACAGGTGCTCGCGGTCGTGATGCAGCCGCAGCCCCGCGATGTGGCCCCGGGCCTCGGGATCGAAATAGGGCGTGCGGTTGCCCTGGAACGCGTCAAAAACCACCAGCCCCTCCGAGCCCGGCGGCAGGGCCGCGGCCCGCTCCTCGATGGCCCGGTGGGCCCCGTCGCCGAAGGCCGCGCCCATGACCTTCAACACCCAGTCCACCACCGACCCGCCCGAAGTCTGGCCCGCCTCGTACACCCACCGGTCCCGCCGGATCCCGTCCGGGAAGGGGCCCATGACCCCCTCGATCCGCGCCGGCGTCTTCGTCTCCGTCACGATGACGTTCGACGTGCCCAGCGAGAGGGCCGCGCACCCCGGCCGCAGGCAGTCCAGGCCCACGGGCGCCGCCCAGCCGTCCATGCCCCCGTGCGAAACGATGCAGTCGGGACTCAGCCCCAGCGCCTCCGCCGCCTCCGGCAGGAGCGTGCCCACCGGGTCGCCCACGTAAACCACCTCGTCGGGACTCTTGTACGCGAGGTCGGGCAGGTCCATCCGCGCGTACAGGTCCTCGGGCCAGCCCCCGTCCGGCGTCCAATGGCGTTTTCCCGCGGCGCTTCCCGTGGCGGTCACCCAACGTCCGCACAGCCGGTGGGTCACCCAGTCCATCCCCTCGACGAACCGGTCCGCCTCGGCATAGACCTCCGGCTCGTTGCGCGCCACCCACATCGCCTTCGGAAGCATCCACTCCGGCGACACCCGCCCCCCGCAGGCCTCGAGGACCGGGTGGCCGCTTTCCTCGACCTCCCGGGCCTCCGCCGCCGCCCGAATGTCCATCCACAGCAGCGCCGGCCGCAGCGGACGCCCGTCTTCTCTGCAGAACACCCCCGTGAACGACGTGCCGTCCACCGCGATGGCCGCCACGTCCGATCCCTTTACCCCGCCGTCTCCCAGGCACCGGCCCACCGCCTCGCGCAGCGCCACCCACCAGTCGTCGGGGTCCTGCTCGGCCCAGTGCGGCTGAGGACGCGCCGTCGGAAAGGGGTGGCTCGCCTCGGCCAGCCGCGCGCCGTCCGTCCGGTACAGGGACGCCCGGAGGCTGTGGGTCCCGCAGTCCACGCCCAGGACGATGCGATCGGTCATAAAACGGTCTCCCGGAAGTCGATCCGCTCTCGGAAAGTCGGTGCGGGCAGGGCGCGATCCGCCCCTCCCGGAGCACAGCTACCCCCTTCGCCGCGCCCGCGAATCGTTTCCCGGGCGCCCGAGTCGTCCCCGCCCCAACGAAGGGTCTTCAAAAAACCGATTACAGCGTCCCCAGGGCCTCGACGGAGTTGCGCAGGTCCTGCAGCTCCTCGTCCGTCAGCTCGAAATCGGCGGCGCCGGCGTTTTCTTCCACCTGGGCGGCGTTTCGCGCCCCCGCCAGGGCGCTGGTCATGCCGGGCTGGCTCACGAGCCAGTTGAGCGCGAGCTGGCTCAGGGTGGCGTTGTGGGACTCCGCGATGGGCCGCCACACCCGGTCGAGCATCTCGTTGATCCGGCGCCGGTTCTCCTGCGAAAACATAGGCTTTCCGTGCCGAACGTCGTCCTCCGGGAACACCCGGTCCGCCGTCACCTTCCCCGTGAGCAGGCCCTGCGCCAGGGGGCTGTAGGCCAGCACCCCGATGCCCTGTTCCCGGCAGAAGGGCAGGATCTCCGCCTCCACCTCGCGCTCCAGGGCGTTGTATTTCGGCTGATCGCTCGCGATCCGCCCGTATCGCAGGCATTCCCGCATCATGGCGGGCGTGAAATTGCTGACGCCGATGGCCCGGATTTTCCCCTCCTGCTGCAGCGCCAGCAGGGTGGCCATCGTATCTTCAAGAGGCGTCGTCGCGTCCGGCCAATGGCACTGGTAGAGGTCGATGACGTCCACCCCCAGCCGGCGCAGGCTCGCCTCACACTCGTACCGGATCGACTCGGGCCGCAGGTTGCGGTGGATCTTCACCGCCTTCCCCTCCGGCGTCCGCGTGTCGAAGAAGAACTCCCCGTCCTCGGAATCCCAGCGCAGACCGCACTTGGTGGCGATGACCACCCGGTCGCGGCGCCCGGCCAGGGCCCGCCCCACCACGATCTCGCTGTGGCCCATGCCATAAATCGGCGCCGTGTCGATGCAGGTAATCCCCACGTCCACCGCGTGTTGCAGCGCCCTGACGGCCTCTTCGTCGTCCGTGCCGCCCCAGGCCCAGCCTCCGATGGCCCAGGCCCCGAACGACACCACCGGCACCTTCACGTCGCTTTGGCCAAGCTGTCTGTATTCCATGTGCGAAGCGTACTCCTTTTTTCAAGAGGCGCGGGCGCGCCCCCGTATCCGCAGGATCCCCATCCCCACACCAAACCACGCCCGACCCGGCCTTTTCAAGTCGCCGGCGGAAAGCGGTTTGGTCGTCCCGGCCGGGATCTCCCGACCTTTTTTCCGGGGCGGCACATCCACGCCGTGCCCGGGCCCTTCGGGCATGAAAAAGGGCGGTCCCGTGTTCTTCTCTACGGTGGGCTTCGGCGGGGATTCCCATTGACCGATTTTCCGAGCCATGGTAGACTACGCCGGTTCACCGAAACGGCTTTTTCCCTGCTGTGTTCGAGTGGATTGGGAAACAATGTACCTTAATGCATGAACCGGGAGTCCGACATTTGAATAGCCAACGGCAGGCCGCCTTCGGGCGGACGTCGGTACGGCTATCGTGAGGGCACCCCCCTAGTGGGCAGGTTCACTTGTTTCTCATCCTACGGCACGATGCGGGGCCTCTTTAGAGCGGGCAGAAATGCCCGCTCTTCTTTTTTATGCCGCGTAAATGCGGCAGGGGAATCAAGAATAGCCCGCCTCCGCCCGATAGTAAGGATGAAGCGGCGGTTTCCACGCGCCGCAGGGGTCTATCGGCGTTTTTCGAGTTGAAGATCGTCCCACTTTCGAGCAAAGCGCGGAAAGTGCGATAAGCCGCCAAGACACGATGCCTCGCGGCCAAACGCTCGAAGGCGCGCGGCCGGATACGTCCGGAGCGCACCGCTTCAACCGACTCGACGACGATGGACCCCACAAGGCAGTTGGGTGAGCCCGGGGTTCACGGACCGAAATCCGCGTCTCTCGGGGTTTGCGCAGCCGACAGGATGGAACAGGGCACGCAAGGGCACGGGGCCGTACAGGCCGGGGTCCGCGCACAGGCGGGAGTGTCTACCGTTGTTTTCTAAACCTCGCAAGGCGATCGGGATCGACATCGGGTCCCATTCCGTGAAAACCATCCAGATGGGGCGGGCGGGTTCGCGGTCCCGCATCGAGCAGGTGGGCTACGCCTTGATCGACCGCAACCAGGCCAACGTGGACCCCATCGCGGCCCAGGCGACGGCGGTGCGTGAGGCCCTCGGCGGCATGCCCGTCGAGCAGAGCCTCCTGGTGGGCGCTCTGCCGGGCCAGACCGTGGTGATTCGCTATCCCCGGCTGCCCGAGATGCCGCGCGACCAGCTGGGCCGGGCCATCGAGGCCGAGGCGGGCCAGAGCATCCCCTACGACCTGTCGGAGGTCTTCATCGACTGGGACCTCCTGGACAAGGTGCGGGAAGGGGAAAAGACCAAGCTCAAGGT
Organism: uncultured Nitrospiraceae bacterium; assembly: GCA_964452795.1. Lineage (GTDB taxonomy): Bacteria > Hydrogenedentota > Hydrogenedentia > Hydrogenedentales > SLHB01 > CAYVOE01. The sequence goes on along the minus strand of CAYVOE010000003.1, from coordinate 21,270 downwards.
CCTCCTGGTGGCCGCCAAGTACGACGTCATCGAGACGCGGGTCCAGATCGCCGACAACGCGGGCATCCGCTACGGCGTGCTGGGGGTCGATTCCCTGGCCCTGGCGGACGCCGCCGAATCCTGCGAGCTGCTGGGTCCCGACGAGACCGTGGCCCTGGTGAACCTGGGCCTGAACTCGACCAGCATCCATTTCATGAAGGGAGGCGCGTCGAACTTCATCCGCGACGTGACCTGGGGCGCCCGGGAGATGGTCCAGGCCATCGCCAAGGGCCGCCGATGCGACCTCGCCGAGGCCGAGGCCATCCTGGTTCAGTCGAGCGGCGAAGACGGTCCCGCGACGGAGATGCCCCCGCCGTTGCCCGAATCCGAGCCGGCACCGCCGCCGGAAGAGCCGGAACCCGCGCCCGAGCCCGCGCCCGTCCCGGGCGTGATGGAGCTGGGCAGCTCCCTGCTCGATCCCCTGGGCGACGAACTGGGCGGGTTGGGCGACCCCATCCCCGCGCCGACGGCGCCCCTCTTTGCGGCCAACGAAGCCGACAAATCCCTCGAAGAATTGCTGGCCCTGCCCCTGGCGCGGCTGGTTTCCGAAATTCGCCGGTCCTTCGACTTCTACGAGCAGCAGTTGTACGAGCGGCCGGTGGAACGATTGATCCTGAGCGGCGGCGTGGCCCACATGCCCGCGTTGCGCCGCACGCTCGCGGAAGAATTGGGGCTCGAACGGGTGGATGTGGCCGACCCGTCGGAAAGCGCGCTGGCCCTGGCGGACGCGGCGGGCCTCGACCGCCTGCGCGAGCGTCCGGCCCAGTTCATGGTGGCCGTGGGCCTGGCCGCGCGGGGGATGTCGCAACTATGACCTCCATCAACCTGCTCCCCCATCACCTGCGGCCGATCAAGCGGACGCCCGTCCCCTACCTGGCCGCCCTGACGGTGGCCGCGGCGATCCTCACGGTGGCGGGGATGAGCTTCATCCGGACCCAGGCCCGGATCGGAGACACCTCGTCCCGGCTCGACGGCCTGCGCGCCGAGATCGCCCGCCGCGACAGCATCATCAAAGAATCCAAGGAGCTCGAGAACAAGAAGAAGGTGCTGGCCGACAAGATCGCCACCATCAACGAGATCGTGGCCGGCCGCATCATCTGGTCGCGCCAGCTCTTCAACCTGGCCCGCGTGGCGCCGCCCAACCTCTGGTACAGCAACATCAAGGTCGAGAAAAAGCCCTTCGTCGAGATGCGGCCCGTCGTCAACCCCCAGACCAAACAGACGGAGACCAAGCGGGTGGTCATCGACAAGCCCGTGCTCAGCGTGTCGGGCTACGTGGCCGCCACCGAGAACGCCGGCGCCGACGTCAGCTCCTTCGCCCTGGCCGCCGAGGAAGACGCCGAGTTCTCGGACCTCTTTCTGCTCTACACGGTGCCGCAGCTCAGCGATACCGAGTTTGAAGGCAGCGCCGTAAAGCGGTTCACCCTGGACTTTCAAATCCTCTCAGGAACGGACGGCTAACGATGGACTTCTTCAAAGGCACCGTAACGCGCAAGGACTGGATGGCCGTCGGCGTTATCCTCGCGGTCACCCTCATACTGGGGGCGTTCTACGTGTTCTTCGTCCACACTCGTCAGACGGAGAAACTCGCCGCCCTTGAAGCCGACCTGCGGGCGGCCGAGAGCGAGCTGGCGGAAGCCAAGAAGCTCGAGGCCAACATCGCGGCCCTGCGCGAGGAGACGGCCAAGGTCGAGGGTCTCGTCGAGGCCTTCCAGGACCGGCTCCCCGATCAGCGCGAGATCCCCCTGCTCCTCAAGCAGTTTGAAGACCTCGCCAAGGAGGTCAACCTCGAAGTGCAGTTGGCGATGCGCGACGTGGAGGTGGGCGCCCGCAAGGAGACCATCCCCTACAGCGTCACCGCCCACGGCACCTTCCACCAGATAGCCAGCTTCATCAACCGCCTCGAGCGGCACAAGCGGTATCTCAAGATATCGAACCTCAGCATCTCCGAACAGAAAGACGGCAAGGCCGAAGCCAAGTTCACGCTGAGCACCTTCAGCTTCAAGCAGCCGGCGGCGAACCCGGCGCAGAGCAAGCTGGCCTCGGCCGAGAAGGCAGGTGTCCAATGAACAAGAAGGCGATTGTGCTGGCGGCGTTGTTGACCGTGGCGGGGGGACTCATCGTCAAGAACCTCCTGTTTCCGCCCCTCCCCGGGCCGCCTCCGTCCTCCGGAGGAGCCGAGGCCGCCACGACCGCGCCGGCCCCCTCGGGAGGAGCGGTTCCGGCCACGCCCGCGGCGAACGCCAAGGCCCCGGCCGCCCCGGCCGCGCCGGCGGGTCCCGTCGACGTGGACGAGCTGGCCAAGGGCGTCCAGGTGGTGGATTTCTATTACGAGCCGGCGAGCGTGGCCCGCAACCCCATGACTCCCCTCGTGGGCCCGCAGGCCGTCTTCGCCGGCGGCGTCGAACCGGCCGCCTTCGGATTCGCCGGCGACGAGGCCGAGGCCCGCATGCGCGTGGCGCAAATGGCCGTGACCGGCATCGTATGGGATAGCTCGTTTCCCCTGGCCGTCGTCGACGACGACGTGGTGGCCCCGGGAGACGTTCTCGCGGATGGAGTGGTGGTGGAGTCCATAGAACCGGATCGCGTGATCCTCCAAGTCGGCGGGTCGTCCGTTCCGCTCCCCCTCAAGACCTCAGAGGAGCAGTAGGCAATGCGCCAGTATAGCCGTATCTTCCTGGCGGGCGGTGTGTGTGCGGTCTTTCTGGCCGCGGCCGGGGCCGTGGTGCAGTCGGGATCGGACACCGATGCGAAGCGGTCGATCCTGCGCGCGGGCCTCGAAAAACGGGGCGTTCCCTCGGACGATCCCGTACTGCTGCGGGCCGCCGAACGGGCGCAACTGCTCACCGACATCGCCGTCGACGAAGGGGCCTCGCCCGCCGTTCGAATCGCCGTGTCCGGCCGGCCCGTCTACGACACCCTGATCCTCGACGGCGGTCGCAAGCTCGCCGTCGACCTCTACAACACCCTGAATCCCATGTCGGGGTCCAAGCTGGAGCCTGAAAAGGCCGCGCCGATCCGCGCCGTCCGCACCAGCCTCTACGCCTTCGAACCCCAGTTCGTCTCCCGCGTGGTGATCGAGCTCGCCGAGCCCTGCGCGCCCCGGATGACCTTCGAAGACGGCGCGCTGCGGGTGGTCTGCGCCCCCGTGTCCGGCCTGGAAGCGTCGCCCCTGCGGACCGCCGCCCGCGACCTCGGGGAACGGCTCGACGCCGAAGCCCGATCCGTGGCCGTCGAACAGGCCCGCCTCGAAGAGCGCCTGGCCCGCGCCCGCGACCGGCACTTCGCCCTCGAATCGTCCGTCGACGAAGCCGCCACGGCCTGCGTCGTCTCGCTCCAGGGAGCCAAGTCGACGCACCTGGCCCGAAGCCTCGCCCGCCTGACCGATCCGGCCGGTGCGGAGGCCGCTGCAAACGACACGGAGTCGCGCCTCGCCGACGTGGAAGCCCGGTGCCACGACGTCAAAGCCCGCGCCCGCGAGCTCGTCGCCCGATACGACGCCGCCCAGCAGGTCCTGGCCGCCGAGTCCCGCGCCCACGCCGAGAAAATCAACGACCGCATCCGCCGCGACCTCGAAGACCTCCGGTCCCTCGAGGCCCGGTTGGAGGACGGCGCCGCGGAAGACGATTCCGCCCGCCGCGTCCTGGAAGTCTTGGAAGGAAAACAGGCCCGCCTGGCTGACGACGACCGAGCGCCCTATGCCGAGTGGGCCGAGCGCGCCGACGCCCTCGACGCGACCCATCGCGCGGAGCTCGAGTCGCTCGCCACGGAACTCGCCGAAGTGCATGCCGTCCTCGACGCCCTTGGTCGCGAGGCGGAATCGCGCGTGCAGGTCGCCGCGGCGGCGCCTTCCAAAGAAGGCGAGCCTTCGCTGGCCCGGCTCGATGCCGAGTTCCGCAAGCTCAAGACGGCCCTTCCCGCGAAGGCCTCCGAGCCGTTGAAGACCGAAGACGCGGCCCTCGCCCCGGCCCCTGCCGCCATCGAAGCCGTGCAGACGGCACAGGTGGACCTGGGCCTCGCGAGCCTTTCCCCGGCGGCGACCCTGTCGGGCGCCCTCGAACGCCTGGCCCCCGCGATGCTGACGGCCCAGGCCGAAAGCGAAGCCGTGTCGGGCGAAGCCCCCGCCGGCGAGGCCTCCGTCCTGGCCGTCGAGATTCCCGCCGAGCCCGTCGCGTCGGAAGAGCCCGCGCCCGAGCCGGCCGAGGCCATTCCTCCGCCGCCCGCGGCGCCCGAACCCGCGCCCGCGCCGACGCGCAGCGTCGTAGTGGCCGCGCCCATCCCGGTCGAGAACGTGGAGACCGCGGAGCCCGTCGAGGAGGTCGTGGGAGACGCGAGCGCCCTCTACGAACCCGTCAACCTCGACCTGCGCGAGATGGACCTCAGCAATTTCGTGGCGCTCCTGGCGCGCAAGGCGGGCATCAACGTCATCGCCGGCACCGAGCTCACCGGCACCGTGACCGCCAGCATCAAGCGCGTGCCCCTGCGCCAGGCCCTCGAGATGGTGCTGCGCATGCACGACCTCGGCCTCGTCGAGGAAGAGGGCGTCTACCGCATCATCCCGTACGAGCAGGCCCTCGTCACCAAGCGCACCACCGAGATGGTCACCCTCGACAACGCCGGCGTCGAGGAGATCAAGCTCACCCTCGACGCCATCCTCCAGGGCGAGGCGGACCGCTCCGTCTCCGTGGCCGCCAACGGCGCCACCAACGTCCTGGTCATCTCGGGTCCGCCTGAGCGGGTCAACCAGTTGGTGACCCTGGCGAACGCCCTCGACGTCGCCGAACCCGTGACCCCCACCGTGACCGAGGCCATCAAGCTCAACTACGCCGAGCCGGACGACGTGATCCAGATGGTCGAAGGCATGCTGTCGACCGACGTCGGAAACGCCGCCGTCGATCCCCGCGGACGCCACCTCATCGTCACCGACATCCCGGCCGTGGTCGAGCAGGTGCGGGCCCTGATCCAGACCATCGACATCCCCGTCAAGCAGGTCGCCATCGAGTCCATGATCGTCGATGCCGTCCTGTCCGACTCGTCGGAAACGGGCACCCAGTGGCTGCTCAGCATCGTCCGGGATCGCAACACCCGGGGCGAGATCGTCGGCAGCCTCCAGGATCTCGACTTCGGCACCAACCTCGGAAACGTGGGGACCAGCGCCCTTGATGCGGGCCTCCTGAGCTTCAACATCCTGTCGAGCGACATCGACTTCCAGGCCGCCATCGCCGCCGAGGTGAGCAACTCGAACGCCAAGATCCTGGCCAACCCGCAGATCGTCATCGTCGAGAACGAGACCGGTCGCATCAGCATCGTCCAGGAGTTCCCCTACCAGGAGATTACCCAGACCACCCAGGGACCGCCCGTGGCCACCACCGAGTTCAAGCCCATCGGCGTCACCCTCGATGTGTCGCCTCGGGTCACCCATCTGAACGACATCATCGCCAACATCTCGGCCAAGCAGAGCTCCGTGAGCGGGCTCACCGACACCGGCGTGCCCATCGAAGACAAGCGCGAGGCCGAGACCACCCTGACCGTCAAGGACGGCCAGACCATCTTCATCGGCGGCCTGCGCAACCACGCCGACCGCCTCGAGGTGTCCAAGGTGCCGGTGCTGGGCGACGTGCCGGTGATCAACTTCCTGTTCCGCAACACGCGCAGCGAGAAGACCAACACCGAGCTGATGATCTTCCTCACCTGCCACGTCCTCGGCATCGATCTGCCCGAGCTTACCCCCGAGGAACAGGCCGCCTACGACGAACTCGGCGCCACGCCCCGGGTGCCCGATTCCCAGCGCGCCATGTTCCGTTCCATGGCCAAACCCGGCGAAATGCGCGACCCCGCCTGGAAATGGCGCCGCGCCAAGTAACACCCCTCGCACCGACCCACGCCGCCGCGGAACTCCCCCCGCGGCGGCATTCTTCTTTCTTGAGTCAGGAACTGAACTCGCGTGGCCGCATCTGCCACATGAACCATGTGGCCGTGATGGTGGATTCGACTGCATCTGCCAAATGAAACAGGAAATCCGTGGTGCTGCGGCGCGTCACGAGAATTATGTAATAATAGAGTCACGAGATTTCGTCCCAACCGTACGGCGCGGCGGAAAGAAAAAGTAAAGCCGTCTTGACGGGGTATAACTCATAGGTTATAATCTGTCGATGGGTTCATTGCGGAGGCTAGTGAAGGGGAAGCAGTTTGAAGTATGCGGCATCGTCCTGGACTCCGGACGGTGCAAGGTCGAGTCTTTCCTCAAGACAGTCTTCGAATCGAACAAAGATGCCAAGAAGCGCGTTATCGCTCTGTTTCAGTACATCACGGAACGGGGTATCGATGACCTTGACAAGTCGAAGTGTGAAATCGTCCGTGGTGACATCATCGAGCTCAAGTCTAAATCCGATGGCATTCGCCTCTTCGGTTTCTGGGATCACACTCGGCGCCACATACTTGTGCTCGAACGCGGCTGGAAAAAGGGGCCGAAGAAGGAGCAAGACATCCAGATCAACGAAGTCATAGAGTTCAGGAAGAAGTATCAGAACAGTCAGTGGCCCATGGAGCAGGATCGTGCGCCGACATGGGCAGGCCATACGCAGGGGAGAAGGTGAAGATGGAGAAGACGTGGGGCGAGGCGTTACAGGAGGAACTGCAGCAAGACCCCGACTTTCTGACCGAGATGCTCGTCTTGCGCGTGAACGGAGCGATCCGTCGTCGCATGCGCGAGCTCGGTATTACCCAGAGCGACCTGGCGGCCAGGTTGGGCGTGAGCCAGCCTTACGTTTCGAAACTGCTGAACTATAACGCGAATCTCACGCTTCGCAGCCTGGCTCGAATTGCCTGGGCGCTGGATGCCGAATGGAGCGAACCGGTTCTTTGTCCGCAAACCATGAACCGCGAATACGATGCCGTAACATCCGAAGAGGTGGACTGCGAAGTGAGCCTCGAAGGGACCTCGGTCGTATCCCCGGAACGGTACGACTTCGTCCCGTTTGAATCGGAGCCGGAAGATGAGGTGTACACGGCCGATGGCTTCCCCCTCGCCTTTGCAGCTTGAGCATTTTGTTGTCCATCGTCTGGTCGTCGAGACCTCGCCGGAGGAGGGATCGAGCGGCGGTCCCGCGCAGGAGGAGAAGTTCGCCTGCCAGATTCAGACAAAGTTCGGCAAACACAAGACGGAGCCACGATTTCGCGTGCGTCTTTGCCTGAAGCTCACTTGGCCGGACCAGCCCGGGGCGCGCTTCAAGAAGATCCTGGTTGAGCTCGAAGGGTTCTTCCGATTGCCCGACGGCTTCCCTGAAGACAAAGTCCCGAGCTATATACCCCACCTGCCGGTCGCAAACCTCATGGGTTTGGCCCGAGGTGTGGTGCTTCAAGCAACGGCGTTCTGTCCGGGAGGACCGTTCACAATCCCCCTCATGGACATAAGAACAGGCCTGGATTCGGAGAAGCAGCGAACACGACGGTCCAAGGAGGCGGGGAACGCGGAAACGCCATCCAAACGGTCAGGAGGCAAGACACGGCGGACCCACTGAGCGAGCCGAGGCGCAACGGCGGGGTGTCGAACGGCTACTTGCAGTTCGGAGCATCGGTGTCTACAGTGACGACTTGGACCGCGGTTCGGACGCCGACGGGAGGACGTTGCGCGAGTCGCTGAAAGGGGACTACCAACGCGATTTCGTCCACTTGCACTTGCGCCACACAGCTTGAGAGGAGAGGTGACCGTGGTGACCGTTGTGTTCATGTTGCTGGCGGCCGGAGAAGTCGACGCCGCCATTGTCCTGGATACGCTGCGGGCCGACCATCCGCGGCTCATGCTGACCGCCGAGGAACTGGACGCGTTGAAGGCCGCCGAGCCCAGCGACCCGGCCCTGAGCCGCATGGTGGCCCAGGTCATCGAGCAGGCCGACAAGACCCTCGACGCTCCGGTCCTCGAACACAAGCTGGTAGGGCCGCGCCTGCTCCACGTGAGCCGGGATTGCCTGAGGCGGGTCTACACCCTGGGGCTGGCCTGGCGCTGGACCGGCGACGAACGCTACGCCCGCGGAGCCGAATCGAACCTGCTGACGGTGTCGGACTTTCCCGACTGGAACCCGTCCCACTTCCTCGACACCGCCGAGATGACCCACGCCACCGCCGTGGGCTACGACTGGCTCTTCCACTGGCTGAGCGAGGATTCCCGCGCGCGCATCAAGACGGCCATCGTCGAGAAGGGCCTGAAGCCGGGGCTCATCGCCTACGAAGAAGGACACTGGTGGACGAAGTCGGAATTCAACTGGAACAACGTCTGCAACGCCGGCATGGTCGTGGGCGCCCTCGCCATCGCCGAGACCGACCCGAACTACGCCGAGACCATCGTTCCCCGGGCCGTGGCGTCCCTTCCCCCGGCACTGGACGCCTACAACCCCGACGGCGCCTGGATGGAAGGGCCCGGCTACTGACACTACGCCACGCGCTACACCGCCTACGGCCTCTGCGCCCTCGATACGGCCCTGGGCACCGATTTCGGCCTGTCGGACCGCCCCGGCCTGCGCGCCACGGGGCTCTTCCCCGTCTACACCACCGGTCCCACCGGGCTCTACCTGAACTACGCCGACAGCGGCGAGCGCAGCGCCCGCGGGCCCATGTCCTGCATGTTCTGGCTCGCCCGGAAGTATGGCGACGCCGCCGTGGCCGACGCCGAGCACGCCCTCCTCGAGGACCGCTCGGCCCAGGCGGAACACGTAGTATGGTACGTGCCGCCCTCGGGGAAGGAGGCCCCCCGCGACCTCGACCGCCACTTCCGCAGCCCCGTGGACATCGTCGTGATGCGCAGCGCCTGGGACGACCCCAACGCCCTCTTCGTCGGCGTCAAAGGGGGGTACAACCAGGTCAACCACGGCCACCTCGACCTCGGGAACTTCGAGCTCGACGCCCTGGGCGTGCGGTGGGCCCGCGACCTCGGCGCCGACGACTACAACCTGCCGCGGTACTGGGACAAGGCCAAGGGCGGCGTCCGCTGGCAGTACTACCGCATGCGGTCGGCGAGCCACAACGTCCCCATGCTGGACGGGAAGGACCAGGACGAAGAAGCGGCGGCGAAGGTGACGTCCTTCGAATCCCGTCCCGACGAGGCCCGGGTGACCATCGACCTTACGTCGGCCTACCCGGAGTTCGCCTCGTCCGCCCTGCGCGAAGTGGCGCTGGTTTCCGCTCGACGGGAAGTCGAGATCCGCGACCGCTTCGAGCTTTCCGCGCCCTGCGACGTGCTGTGGGGCATGACGACCGACGCCGTCATCGAGATCCGGGACTCCGGCGACGCGGTCCTGACCCAGGACGGAAAGCGCCTCTTCGCCCGCATCCTGTCGCCCGAGGGTGCGGTCTTCTCCGAGGAGTCGGCGGAACAGGCGCCCCCCGAACGGGAGAACAAGGGCGTCCGGCGTCTGGTGCTGCGGACTTCCGCCCCGGCCGGACCTCTCGAGGTGACGGTGCGCCTCGTACCGGATTGGGAGAACGCCGCCGAATAGGGCTCAGCCCTCGAGAAGCCGGTGAACGGTCTCCCGAAGGCGCGGCACCACCTCCGCGCGAAACCACGGGTTCGTCGCGTGCCAGTGCCGGTTGCGAAAGGACGGGTGCGGCAGAGGCCAGTACTCGGGCAGATACTCTTCGTAGGCCCGGACGGTCTCCGTCAGCGTCGCCTTTCTCCGATCGCCGAGCCAGAACTGCTGCCCGTACATCCCCACCAGCAGCGTCAACCGGATGTTGGGCAGGTGGGCCCGGATGCGGCGATGCCACAGGGGCGCGCATTCCTTCCGCGGCGGATAGTCGCCGCCTTTTTCCTTGGTCCCCGGATAACACAGGCCCGTGGGAACGATGGCGATGCGCGATTCGTCGTAGAAGGCCTCCCGGCTCAGGCCGAGCCACTCCCGCAGCTGGTCGCCGCTCCGATCGTTCCAGGGAATGCCCGACCGATGGACCCGCAGCCCCGGCGCCTGTCCCGCGATCAGGAGCACCGACGACGCCCGGGCCCGAAGCACGGGCCGCGGTCCCAGCGGCAGTTGCGACGCGCACACGCGGCACGCCCGCACCTCCTCGAGGAGCCGGTCCAGCTTCTCCTGCGGGCTCAGTTCCGCGCTCGCCTTCACAACCCAGTCCTCCTGCAACGGATCCGCCTCTTTGGCGGGTCAACACTAGCCACCCACCGGGAATATTCCGAGACGGGACCCAGAGAAGCCCCCTGTCGGGGTAGGGGCGGGTGTCCTTACGTAGGACAGATCTGTCCTGAGCAGAGATGTATCGGACGTCCCGGCTGGTTCGTTCCTCTGCCTGCGGCAGCAGTCGCAAATGCCTGATATTTATCCACTTGTACCTTCGGCGACTCGTGCCGGTCCTTGTGGGTATGGGAGTTGCTCTTCCCGGCCGAGAACTGTGCCCAATCAGAGGTGTCCATCAACGAGTCCGGGGGAGGACTCAGCGCCGGCTCGACGCATCGAAGGGGAACGAACGTGAGCAGTATGGACAGGCGGCGGTTCCTTCAAGTGGCCGGCGCGGGCGCACTCGGCGCCGCGGCGGCCGGTCCGGCCCAAGCCGCGGGGAGTGGTCCGGCGGCCGTCGACGGCATGGGGGTGCTCGTCGACACCACCGAGTGCATCGGGTGCCGGAAGTGCGAGTGGGCCTGCAACCGGTCCAACGGCCTGACGGATTTGCCCCTCGAACACTACGAGGATACGTCCGTTTTCGCCGAGCGGCGCCGTCCCACCGCCGACGCCTTCACCGTGGTGAACCGCTACGACAATCCCGACGACCCCGACAAGCCCATCCACGTCAAGACTCAGTGCATGCACTGCCTCGAGCCGGCCTGCGTGTCGGCGTGCCTGGTGGGGGCCCTGCGGCGCAACGACATCGGCGCGGTCACCTACGACGCCTGGAAGTGCATGGGCTGCCGCTACTGCATGGTGGCCTGTCCCTTCCAGATACCGGCCTACGAGTACGACAATCCCCTGACGCCCCGGGTGCAGAAGTGCGGGCTGTGCTTCGAGCAGCTCACCGGCCGGGGCAAGATCCCCGCCTGCGCCGAGATGTGCCCGCCCATGTGCCTCACTTTCGGCAAACGGGCGGACCTGCTCGAGCTGGCCCACCAGAAGATTGCCGCCGATCCGGACCGTTACCATCCCCGGGTCTACGGCGAGCGCGAAGTGGGGGGGACCGCCTGGCTGTACCTGGCGTCGCGGCCTTTCGAAGAGCTCGATTTCCTGACCCTCGGCGAGGATCCCATCCCGCGGCTCACCGAGACAATTCAGCACAGCGTCTTCAAGATGGGGCTGCCGCCGCTTCTGCTCTTCGGCCTGTTGGGCGCCGCCATGTCGGCCTTCCGCGACCGGGGCGGATCGGACGACGACGCGGGGAAGAAGCCATGAGCGGACACGTCGCCTGCGCGCCCGTCGGGAAACGGCTGCTGACGCCCGGAGTCGGCGCCCTCCTGGGCCTCGCGGCTCTGGCGGGGGCCTTCGCCCTGTGGCGCTTCTTCTTCGGCCTCAGCGCGGTAACGAACCTCACCGACGCCTACCCCTGGGGCATCTGGATCGCCGTCGACGTTGCCACGGGCGTGGCCCTGGCCGCGGGCGGGTTCACCACGGCCGCCCTGGCCCACATCTTTCACCAGCGCCGCTACGAGGCGGTGGTGCGGCCCGCCCTGCTCACGGCCATGCTGGGCTATACCTTCGTCGGACTCGCCCTCCTGGTGGACCTGGGACGCTACTACAACATCTGGCATCCCGCCTGGCCCACCATGTGGCAGGGCAACTCCGTGCTCTTCGAGGTCGGCATGTGCGTCATGGCCTACCTCACCGTACTCTACCTCGAATTCATGCCCATCGTCTGCGAACGATTCGTGGGCCGCGTCCATCTTCCGGGGCCTTTGAGGGCGCTCAACGCCCCCGTGGACGGCCTCCTCCGGTTCCTCCAGCGGGTCCTCGGCCGAGTCATGTTCCTCCTCATCATCGCCGGAGTGGTCCTGTCCTGCATGCACCAGTCCTCCCTCGGCGCGCTGATGCTCATCGCCCCCTACAAGGTCCACCCCCTGTGGTACACGCCGATCCTGCCGCTCCTGTTTCTGCTGTCGGCCGTCGCCGTCGGCTATCCCATGGTGGTGGTCGAGTCCATGTGGGCGGCGAAGTCTTTGGGGCGCAAGCCGGAGATGGAGGTCCTGACGCCCCTGAGCCGGTTCGCCCTCCTCTTCCTCGGGATCTACATGGCCGCGAAGTTCTCCGACCTCATCATCCGCGAGGCCTACGTCCACCTGCTGGACGGCGGCGTCGCGTCGGCCATGTTTCTGGTCGAGGTCGTCTTCGGACTGGTCGTCCCCTTCTGCATGCTCCTGTCGCCGCGCGTCCGGCGGTCGCCCGGGCTCCTGTTCACCGCCGCGGGCCTCGTGGTGCTGGGCGTGGCCGTCAACCGCATCAACGTTTTCCTGGTGGCCTACCGCCCGCCCTACGCCGAAACCTCCTATTTCCCGAGCCTGGGCGAGATCGCGGTGACGGCCGGCATGATCGCCGCCCTCGCCCTGGTCTACCGAGTGGTCGTGAGCATCCTGCCCGTGTTGCCGGCGGAGCACGGCGACGCCCACGAATCGGGGAGCTGAGTTCTCATGTATAAATACCTTGTACCCGCAGTCCTGGCCCTGTCCGCGTCCCTGGGACTACCCGCCGTCCTGGGTTTGGGCGCATCCGCCCCAAACGCCGCCCCCATCGAGATTGCCCAGGTAGATGCCGTCGAGGAACCCGAGGCCGCGCCGCTTCTCGAAGGGCATGCACCCGCCGTCGACCTCGCCTGCGGCCTCTGCCACGTCTCCGACGATCCCGCCGAGGGCTCGGCCGAGTTAAGGGCCTGTCCGCGGCCTCGCGCCGTGGGAGGGGACCACTCGTCCGAAGAAGCGCCGGACGTGATCCTCATCGACAAGCTCGCCGACATCTACGTCCCCGTGGTGTTCCCGCACAAGCTCCACGCCGCCATGACCGAGATGGGCGGCGGCTGCGAGACCTGCCACCACAACAATCCGCCCGGGCCCATCCTCGCCTGCGACGAATGCCACGGCGGGCCGTCGAACCCGGCCAACCTGCGCCAGCCCAGCCTCAAGGGGGCCTATCACCGCCAGTGCCTGAACTGCCACCGCGAATGGACCCACGAGACCGATTGCGCCGTGTGTCACGCCAAGGCCGCTCCCGGCGTGGTGCCCCGGCTGCCCGAGGATCCCACCGACATCATGGGCATGCTCCATCCCAACGTCGAGGTGCCCGACAAGGCGGTGTACAACATCCCGGACCTCGAAGACACCCCCGTGGTCACTTTCCATCACAAGATGCACGCCGAGACCTTCGGCCTGAAGTGCGCGGAATGCCACCGCCAGGAGAGCTGCAGCCGCTGCCACGATCCCGAAGCGCACCACGCGCGCAAGCGGGAAGACCCGCACCAGGATTGCGCCCAGTGCCACCAGCCCGAGCTCGACAGCGACTGCACCTATTGCCACAAGGAGAGGGAGACGCCCGCGGTCTTCGACCACGCGCTCCTGACCGGCCACGCCCTCGAGGCCTGGCACGGGTCCGTGGGCTGCCGCCAGTGCCATCCCGGCGAGCGGCGCTTCACCCCCGCCGCCGCTGCGTGCGAGGTCTGCCATCCCGTCGACTGGTCGCCCGCGGACGGCGAGTTCGACCACGCCCTCACGAGCCAGCCCCTCGACGAGCTCCACCAGGCCGCCGGCTGCCAGGACTGCCACAGCGAGGGCATGGGCAAGCCCGCCTCCTGCGACACCTGCCACGACGACGGCCGCACTCGGTTCGAACCGGCCGAAGAAAGCAAAGAGTAAGGGGGGCGAAAAGCCCCCCCGTTGATGTACCTCGCTGCCGCGTGCGGCTACGGACCCTGCGCTTCCCGTCGCTCGGCGTTCCACGCTTCCACAACGAGGCCGTCGATGGCGTTGACCGTCACCGAACGGGTCTCGCCCGGGTCGAGCCAGAAGCAGCCGTCGCTCACGCGGAACGTGTCGAGATGGCCCGGCCGCGCCACGCTCACCCCCACGGCGGGCTTCTCGCCCCGGTTGGTCACGCGAGCCGTGTCGCCGTCGACGCGCAGCTCCAGCTCCGCAGCCGGCAGCTCGAGCAGACAGCCCGGCTTCGCCTCGTAGTTCGTCCAGTAGAAACTGCGCTGGGCGAGGGCGCCATTCTTTTCGATCTCGACGACCGTCAGGAGCGGAGTCGAACGGTTCTCCTCCGCCGCGAGTTCAAAGGTCCCGATTTCCCGCACGCGGTCGACGGACCCGCGCCCCTCGAAGGTCTGCCGCTTCACTTCATTCAACGCGCCGTCGTAGGCCCGCACGGTCACCTTCCACGAGACGCCGTCTAATGCGTCCGCGTCGTCCACGACGAACACGGGCCACGCCACGGCCTCACCCACCGGGTTGAGAGCGTCGAGGATGATGCACGCCAGAAGCGGCGCGAAGCTGTCCTGGAACACGTAGTGGCCGAGCTTGGGAGCGCCGTACCAGTCCACGCACGACCACGAGGCGGCGGGGTAGTTGTCGTTCATCTTGTAGTACAGCGCGCCCGTGGTGTGGGGCCAGCGGGTACGGGCCCGTTCCAGCGTATGGCGCACGCCCGTGGCCTGGGAAAGCTGGGACCCGAAGATGAAGCGCTCGAGCGAGTCCGGCGCCGTGAAGTAGGCCGAGTACTGCTTGAGCCGCGACAGGTCTTCCGCCGTGTTGAAAATCGGCGTGTGGTAGGCCAGGGAGCCGTCCTCCGTCGGCGGCCACACGTCCTTCTCCTCCTCCGGCAGGTAGCGCAGCACCGACTCGAGCACCGGCATGCAGGCCAGCCCGAACTCGCCCCAGAACTCGGCCGTCATGTTCACGTTGTGGTCCAGCGGCTGCCGGCCCCAGTAGCAGTTGTAGTTGTGCTGGCTGCCGCCCCAGGGCTCGGCCCGGTGGAAGGGGCGCGTCCCGTCGAGCTCGACGCTGTAGCGGCCCATCATGTCGATGGCGGGGCCGTAGGGCTCGGTCGATTCGTTCCCCGCGCCGTACATGGCCAGGGACGGATGGTTCCGAATCCGCAGGGTGTTGAGCCGCACCGTCTCCTCGAGGATGTCGTAGGGCTGCTGGGTGTGGCTGTTCCACGCCGTGGGCCATTCCTGGAGGATCAGAATGCCGTAGCGGTCCGCCAGGTCGAAGAACTCGTCCGTCTCGGGCATGCCGCTGCCCCAGGCCCGGAACATCTGGATATGCTGGTCCGCCGCGAGCGAGAACAGCCGCTCGTACCGCTCCCGCGAGAAGTCCATGAGGGGGTCCATGGTGCACCAGCCCGTACCCTTGATGAAGGTGGGCCGGCCGTTGATCACGAAGGTCCAGTTGTAGCGCCGCGGATGAGGGCCGTACGGCAACGGCGCCATCTCGATCGTCCGGATTCCCAGGGGGATTTCCGCGTAATCCGCCGTCCCCCCGTCGGGCACGAAGGACAGGCGCACCCGGTAGAGGTTCGGATCCCCGAGGTCCACGGGCCACCACGGACGCGGGTCGGGCACAGCGAACCGCAGTTGCGTCCGCTTCTCTTTTTCCGCCGACTCGATCCGCCGCGCGAACGAATAGGGCGTCCCCTCGAAGTTGTCGGGTTCGACCGTGACGCGCAGCTCGCCCGACCATCCCTCGGCCGGCCCCGCCAGATCCACGCACAGGCCCACCTCGCCTTTTTCCGCGTCAAAGGTCGTCGCGAAGGGATGGTCCATGCGCACGGCGGGCGCGCCTTCCAGCCGCACCGACTGCCAGATCCCCAGGGACGGGATGTTCGAGTAGTGCCAGCCGTAGACGTTGTTGAAGACCACCGTGTCGCGCCAGCCCTCGTTGGGTCCGAATTCGCCCGTGCCGGGGGCGGGATCGATCTTGACGACGAGGGTGTTCTCGCCTTCCCGCAGCCGCGAGCCCACGTCGAACATCGGCCCGCCGAACATGCCCTCGTGGCGGCCCAGCTCCTCGCCGTTGAGCCAGACCGTGCACCGAATCGCCACGCCGTCGAAGACCAGCCGCGCCTCGGAAAGTCCTTCCGCTCCCGAGAAGGTGCGCCGGTACCACCAGGTTTTCGTGCTCTTCATCCGAGCTTCGGCGTCGTTCTTGCCCACGGTGGGATCCGGAATCACGCCCGCCCGCACCAGGGCCGTGTGCACGCTGCCGGGGACCTCCGCCGGCACCGCGTCCGCCCACGTCTGTGCCGCGAGCCGGTCCGCGTCGTCGCCGCCCTCCGCCAGTTGCCACTCGCCGTCCAGGCTTACCACAACCGGACCCGCTGCGTGCTCGGCCGCGCCGGGCTCCAGCGTCGCCCGCTCGAACGGGCCTTCCCAGGGAGACGGTCCGGGGGCGAAGGCCTCCCGGTCGAGGTCGTCCATCGAACGGCCGTCGATGGGCGTGCATTTGAAGGGGTTGTTGCGCGACGATGCGTCCGGGAAAGCGCCGTCCACCAGGCCGTCCAGGTGCCACAGGCCCACGGTGTGTTCGTCGGCTTCAAAGGGGGCCGCGGGCACGGTGCCGATGTCGCGGACCGTGTTCGAGATGCGCACCTCGTCGATGGCCCCGTCGAAGCCCAGGCCGCCCTCGGCGCCGTTGAGCATGGCCAGGCTGAGCCGGCCGGTACCCGCCTCGCCCTCCCGCGCGCGCTTCACGGAGGCCTCCTTGACGAGCTCCCCGTCCACGTAGAGGCGCACGCGGTGGTCTTCCAATACGGCGGCGAGATAGTGCCATTCACCGTCCGAAAGGTCCCGGTCCGACACGATCTCCGCCGGCTCGAATCCCGGCATGTAAACGCTGAGTGCGCCCGATCCGGCGTAGGCGTAGAGTTCCCAGTGTTCCGGAGAGCTCTTGGGGCTCGAGGCCAGAAGGATGTTGAAGGCGTTGCGGCTCTCGAGCCTCGCCCAGCATTCTATGGTCAGCGGGCGCGACGAATAGACGTCCAGGTTCTCCGCTTCCGCGTCCATGAGCCCGTTGGTCGACCCACGATACGCCCGGTCGAACCGGCCCTCGACTCCGGCCCCAATCGTCTCGAGTTCCACGGCATTCCCCCCTGCAGTCCCTATGCACAGCCATAGCAACACAATACGCCATATGCCCATGGTGTCGTACTCCCTCCAGATTCCCACCGGCCATTATCGAGGGCCCGTCCCCACCAGTCAACCGCACCCCCGCGAAAGGAAGACGAAGGACATGGCTTGGGCGTCTTCGCTCAAGCGGAACGGCTCAGAACGACCCGGCCGGGACGGCCAGGCCGCCGGCTACCCGGCTTCCGGCGCTGCGGCGCTCAGGGGGGCGCTTCGGGGGAGGGTCAGCTCGATCTCCAGCCCGCGTCCGGGACGGGGCGCGATGCTGACGGCGCCGCCGTGGGCCTCGAGGATGCGCTGCACCACCGCCATGCCGAGCCCCGTGCCTTTGGTCTTCGTGGTGTAAAAGGGCTCGAAGATCCGGCGCGTCTGCTCTTCGCTCAGTCCGGGTCCGTTGTCGCGGATCGAGATGGCGAGGGCTTCCGCGCCCTGCCGGGTGGCCGGGGTGCATTGGATGTCGATCTCGACGGGGTCGTCGCAGGCCGACAGGGAATTGTCGAGGATGTTGCGGAAGGCCTGGCACAGTTGCTGGCGATCGCTCCAGCACTGAAGATCCACCCCCTCGGTCTGTTCCACCAGGCGAATGTCGCGTCCCTCGCGCTGGGGGGCCAGGGCTTCCCAGGCCTCGCGCCAGCAGGACGCCACGTTTTGCAGGGCCGGCTCGAGCTTGATGGGGCCCGCGTAGGACTTCACCTCCTGGTAGATCCGCTGCAGGTGGAGCTGGGCCTTGCGGGCCTCCGACACCAGGGCGAGCAGGGCGGGCTCGTTGCGGAGTTTTCGATCCAGCATCTCGAGGCAGGCCAGGGATCGCTGGAGCGCGTTGCGCGATTCGTGGGACAGGCCCGTCATCATCTGGCCGATGGCGGCCAGCCGTTCGGCTCGGCGCAAGGCCTCCTGAGACGCCACCAGGTCGGCGGTCCGCTGCTGCACGCGCGCCTCGAGCCGCTGATTCCAGGCGCGCAGTTCCTCTTCCATACGACGGCGTGCGGTAATGTCTTGAAACACGTTGATGGCTCCGGAACGCCTGCCGTCGGCATCCTCCAGGGGTTCGACGTTTACGGAGGCGACGATGCGCGTTCCGTCGGGGCGCTCGATTATGACCTCTTCGTTGTGGGCGGACAGGCCTTCGAAAATGGCCCGGGCCGTGGGGGTCTGGTCGTGCGGCAGGGGGCTGCCGTCCAGGCGATAGATCCGCTCGGATCCGCAGAATTTCTCTTCCGGGTCGTCCCGCCGCGGCTCCCGGCCCCACAGTTCCACGGCGCGGCGGTTGTAGAAGGTGATGCGGCCTTCCCGATCGCAGGTGTACACGGCGGCCGGCATCAGCGAGACCAGGCACCGGAACCGCTCCTCGCTCAGCCGGAGCTGCTCTTCGGCCTGCTGGTTCTCCGTGATGTCGACCATGCCGCCGAAGACGATCGAAGGCGCGCCGTCGGCGCCGCGCTCGACGTAGCCGCGGGCCAGCACGTAGGCCGGGGAGCCGTCGGGACGCATCCACCGGAACTCGTCGATCCAGGTCCCGTCGGCGGTGCGGACGGCCTTGAGCAGGCTCTGGGCGACCCGCTCCCGATCCTCCGGATGTATCAGCCGGTACCAGTCGTCTATGGACAACGCCCCGTCCGTCGGAGGAGGGGACGCCCAGGCCGCCGAGGCATGGGTCCAGCAGAACCGGTTCGTGGCGAGATCCCACTCCCATATCGCGTCGTGGGTGCCCTGAGCCATGCGGCCGTACCGGGTCTCGCACCGGGCCAGTCGCGCTTCCTCGGCCTTGCGTTCCGTGATGTCCTCGACCGTCCCCAGAAGGCACTCGACGTCGCCCTCCGGGTTGCGCAGCGGCACGGCCCGTTCCCGCATCCACCGGACATGGCCGTCGGTCCCCACGATCCGGTATTCCACGGCGTAGGGGCCCGTGCAATGAGGGGTCCGGGCCGCCTCGACGCGCCCCCGATCGTCCGGGTGAGCCCGCGAGGTAAGGGTCTCGAGGGTTGCGCACAAGGGGTCGAGGGGCGCGCCCGCCCACGCGCTGTAGCCGGGGCTGGCGCAGAGCAGGCGGCGGGTTTCCGGGTTGGCGATCCACACCACCTCGAACAGGCTGTCGGCCAGTTCGCCTAACGACCATTCGGTGCGGCTTGTCAACGGACCTTCCGAGGAGGAACCGGCGCTGGGCGGCTTACCGGGGGAGGGTTCCGGATTTCGAGGCATGTCGGGGTCACGCTTCAATGCAGACGCTCCGGGACGGAGACGCTGTGCAGGGCGCACAGCCGCTCTATTTCGCGATCGAAGTGAGGGCTTTACTACAAATCGGAGAAGCTCAATTGTGCGAGGCTTTTTCCAGTATCGTGAATTGAGTATAACTTGTAACACGTTCCATGGCAACCCTTTGCTCGGCCGGCTGTTGCCGGGGGTTCGGCGGCCCGTTCGAGGTTGCGAATACTGCGGACAATGGAATTCCCGTCGGCCGGTCGCCACAAGCGCGGGAGGGCGGAAATCGCCCCAAACCCGACCGTCCTCGCGTTCGCGGGTATAATGAATAGGACGCGATAGGATTTCGTCCGAGAGAGACGACGCGGGAGCCCCGACAAAACCGCTTGGGCCCCGCTGTCTCTCCAGTTTCAAACGCGCGACCGCGCCGCGCCCGACAGGCCCCTCCAAGGCAGGCGCCGGCCTGCGACTTTCGTAGGACCCCACGCCCGCCTTCCCGCCGTCGTTCCGCGTTCCGTTGCCCGTGCCGTGGCACGACCGACGGGTGCGGCCCCAATCGCAAAGTGAGAGCAGGATGCGTAATCGACATTTTGATCGCGACGGATTCGACGAGCTCGAACTCGGGCCCCTTCCCTTCGACACCTCGGGCATACCCAAAGATAGGACGAACGGGAGTCCGGAGAAGGACAGGGTCGAAGACGTGGAAGACGTGGAGGACCTGCCCTTCCCCGAGGTCTGGGAACCCTTCGAGGACGACGACCCCACCGAGCCGGAAACGCCGCGGGTGATCGAGTTGCCGCCGCCGGAAGAACAGTCCTCCACGGACGACGCAGCGGCCGAGGCCTCCGCAGAAAAAACGGAGGAGGAGGCTCCCCTCGAGCCGCCCGCAGACCCGATGGAGGAGGAGGCCCCGCCCGAACCCGTGGATGCCGATCCGCCCCCGCACGAGCGCCTGCGCCCCGGCGACGTCGTGGCCGGGCGATACGAGATCGTGGAGCGGCTTCCGCTCGGCGGGATCGGGGCGTGGTACCGGGTCGTCGCCCCGGGCGACCCGGACACGGAGGCCCTTTGCGTCCTTCCCGAGGCGGCCGCCCGTCCGCGCGTGCGCCAGCGACTCACCCAACAGTGCGAGCTTTCCCAAACCCTTCGGCACCCCGGGGTCGCGGCCCTCTTGGACGTGGGGGAAGACGCCGAACGCGGTCTCCTCTTCGTCGCCGCCGAATCGGTGGAGGGGATCTCCCTGCGGACGGCCCTCGAGGATCGGGGCGGCCGCCTGCCCACCTGGGAAGCCCTGGACACGGGGTTGCAGTTGTGCGACGCCTTGGCCGCCATCCATCGGCGCGCGGCGCACCAGGCCCTTTCTCCCGACAGTGTGGTTATGCAGCCGGACGGAACCGTGAAACTCCTCGACCTGGGCCTGGCGTCGGCGATCCCCCTCCCCGTCCTGTCGAGCGAGGTCGCCGTCCGCGAAAACAAGGCCTACCGCGCGCCCGAACTGGCCCAATGGACCGAAGACGGCGACGCGCGCGCCGACCTCTACTCGCTGGGGGTGCTCCTCTACCGGATGTTCACCGGGCGCCTCCCGGACGAGCCCCCCTTGCCGCCGTCCCACGCGGCGGTGGGCGTGCCCCGGGCCGTGGACGACATCGTGCTGCAATGCCTCCGCCCGCGTCCCGAAGACCGGCCCCGGAACGTGGGGGCCGTTCGGAAGGCCCTCCAGAAAGCGGCCGGATCGCCGAGCCGTCATCCGTTGCTGGCGCCCCTGGTGGCGGCGACCCTGCTCCTCGTCGCGATCGTGCCCCTGTTGGTTCAGCTCGCGCGAGATCCCGCCGAGGCCGCGTGGGCCCAGGCCGCCCGGTTTGTGCCGCCGCCGACTCCCCCGGTCGAGGCGGAAGCCGAAGCCCCGCCGTCCGCCGAGGCGGAGGCGCCCCTCGAGCCCGA
>CAYVOE010000002.1:1524-36372 GCA_964452795.1 uncultured Nitrospiraceae bacterium | reverse complement strand
GTAGCGGCGCCCTCCGTCGGCGCGGGACGACAGCCCCCCGCCCCCGCCAAAACCGCAGCAGCCAGCGCGATCCACAGGGAAACTCTGCTCATGACTTCCTTTCCTTACGCAAGCTGCGCATCCAGGCCCCCATGTCGGGGTCCGCAGTATCGAGGAACTCCATGAACTCGATAAGTCTCACCATCACGTCGTGGTCGATGGCGTGTTCCATGCGGCAGGCGTTGGCGTCCGCCCGTTCCGGGTCCACCCCCAGGACCCGCTCGAGAAACTCCGCCAGGACGCCGTGGCGCCGCGCGATGTACTCCGCCAGCCGCTCCCCTTCTTCCGTCAGGGTCACGTAGCTGTAGGGGTCGTAGTTGATATGGCCGCGGGCGGTCAGTTGACGCAGGGCCCCGGTCACCGACGGACGGCTCACGCCGAGCCGGTCGGCGATGTCCTTGGACCGGGCGACCTTGTGGTCGCGGACCAGCCAGTAGATGGCCTCGAGATAATCTTCGAGGCTGGCGCTGATGGGGGATTCATCCACGGCACTCTTCCCGGAATAAGTTAGGTATCGCAACTATTGTAAGCCGTGCCTAACAATTTGTCAATACCTTTGTCCCGGGCTCCGGACGGGCAAACTTGAAACGGCGGGGGCGCCCCAAAA
This sequence comes from uncultured Nitrospiraceae bacterium, assembly GCA_964452795.1. Classification (GTDB taxonomy): domain Bacteria; phylum Hydrogenedentota; class Hydrogenedentia; order Hydrogenedentales; family SLHB01; genus CAYVOE01. The sequence goes on along the minus strand of CAYVOE010000002.1, from coordinate 35,726 downwards.
TAGCGACATCCCCCTGTCTCTCCCGGCTACGGAAGATCCAGGGGGATGTCGAAGGCCACGCGCCGTCTTACGGCGCGGGAGAAACCACGTCCACGGAACCGCCGGCGGAACTCGCCCGGAACCGCGCGTCGTACATGCACTCGGCCGCGGCGGGCGGGTGCTGGAACCGTCCCGGCGTCACGGCGCGCACCACGTAATAGAAGCGGTGCGTCGCCGGTTCGAGGACGTCGAAGGCCAGGACGAGCCGGTCGTCGCGGATCTCGAGGTGCGACGGGGTGACGGCCTCCTGGAAGGTCTCGCCGGACAGGGCGTCGGGGTCGAGGCGCGGGTTCTCGATCTCGAGTCCCGCGGGCAGCAGGTCGGTCACCACCACGTTTTCGTAGCGACCGGCCGTCGTGAGCTCGACCTCGACGACGTAGCTGTCGCCCGGCGCGAAGGTGGTCCCCTCGAGAGGCTCGCCCTCGGCGGTGAGGAACCGGCGCGCCACTTCCATGCCCTCTTTCACGACCTCGGCGGGGGCCTGGGCCGGCACGCCTTCCGTGGTCAGGCTCACAAACACAGTGGTCTGGCCCGTGTTGTGAACGGTGAACCGGCCGCCGGGGCCTTCATGCTTCGCGTGGAACGCCTCCTCGCCCCGGATGGCGCCGCTCTGCTCTACGCCCTCGATCGTGGCGGCGGCAGCGGACAGGTTCTCCGTGACGTTCGACAGGTAACCGGCCAGGGCCGCCACGATGAAGGCCGTCTCCTGGGTGTTGCCGTAACGGTGCGCCGCCAGGAAGTCCACGAGCTTGTTGGCCCGTTCCTGGAGGGCCTCGGGCGCGCCCTGCATCTGCTGGAGCATCAGCAACTCGACCGCCGTGTTGCGGATGTCGGAGTTGAGGGTGCCGCCCTGCTCCCGGGCGTCGTACTGCTGCGTCGGCGCCCTTTCAAGGTACATCCGGACGCGGTCGTAGTCGCGCGTGTTCCGGGCCAGGGCCGCGGCGAGCAGGAAACGCGCCGCCCGGGGCATGGACAGGGTGTCGAAGCGCTCGATCTGGCGCAGGGCCTCCATGTCGCCGTCGAGGGCGAGCACGTAGGTGGCGTAGGCGCGCCGGTAAAGCTGCGACGGGCCGTCGTCGACGCTTCCCTCCGTGGCGAGGCCGCGCACGTAGTCCTGGAGCCGCCGGAAGGGCTCGTCGGGAACGGTGAATTCCCGGCCCTCCTTCACCACCGTGAGGAAGTGGAGCCCGTAGATGGACCCGTAGGGGTAGGGATCGTTGGCGCCTGGCCAGAAGCCCAGCCCGCCCGAGGGCGTCTGCATCGCGATCACCCGGTTGATCCCCGCCTCGATGTACCCGTTCAGATTGGCCTCCTCCGGGATCACCGATTCCACGAGGTCCTGGTTCTTGCGCAACAGGTACATGGGCATGAGGCGCGACACGGTCTGCTCGAGGCACCCGTAGGGGTAGCCCACGACGTAGCGCAGGGCGTCGCGGATCCGGAGCGTCGGGCTGGCGCTCACGGTGACTTCGATGGAGGCGCGCCCGTCGTCGAGGAACCGCTCGTTGCGCAGAGTCCGGCTCTCGCCGGGCGCCAGCGCCACGAATTCGTGGGCCGACTGATACGCGGCGGGCGGACGCACGGGCAATTGCGCCCGCTGGTCGAGCCGTTCGAGTTCCCGGCCCGATGCATCGGTCACCACGAGGCCCCAGCGCAGCTCGCCCTGTCCCACGGCCGTACCCGCCGCGATGGGCGCGACCACGCTCGCCTCGCCCCGCGGCGGCACGTCGACCGATTCCGAGCCCTGCCCCTCGGCCAGCGCGCCGCCGACGGACCAGCTCACCGTCGCCTTCACCGGTGCGTCAGTAGTATTGAAGACCACGGCGCGACACTGGGCCTTGTCGTCGGGCAGGAGGAACCGCGGCATGCTGGTCCGCAGCATGTAGGGACGACGGACGAACATGTTCTGCGCGCCCGCACCGAGCTTGTCCTCAGTGACGGCCACGGCGGTCAGGCGCACCTGCCCGTTGAACTCGGGCACGTCGAAGCGCACCACGGCCCGACCGTCCTCGCCAGTGACCACCGTGCCGGACCACAGGGCCAGCGGCTTGATCCAGTTTTCCTCGACGGCGCTGGCTCGCTTCGCCATCTCCGAACCCAAGTCGCCACCGGGCGACGATTTCGTGAAGTCGTAGACCACCTTGTCGTAGTAGTGGGCGCGGCGATAGTCAGGTCGACGCGACCGACCCAGCCAGCCGTAGGGGTCGGGGTCCTTGTAGCCGGTAATAAGGTGAATGCCTTCGTCGACCAGAGCCACCGTAACCTCGGCCACGGCGGGATTCCCCTGAGAATCGCGAACTTCGACGGGCACCTCGACCGTCGTGGCGGGACGGATCTCCTCCGGCAGATCGGGCAGGGTCACGTCCAGCCGGCGCGTGGGATCCCGCACCACGAGGTTGGCCATGGCGAAGCTCGAGAACGGATAGACCTGGGCACGCTCGGTGTTAACGGTGTGGACCACCGTGACCTCGAGCCACACGTTGGGGAACTGCTCCCGTTCCACGTCCAGCCGCAGCTCGCCCACGCCTCCGGAGATGGTCACCGGGATCATCCGTTGGATTTCTTCGCCCTGGACCACCACCAGGCCCTGGCCGTCGAAGGGCGACTCAATGCGCACCAGCGCCTGGTCGCCGATGGCGTACTCGGGCTTGTCGAGGGTGATCTTCACGAGGCTGGGCCGGGCCGGGTCCACCAGCTCGAATTGGCCGCCGTGGGCGTAGAAGTTTACCGTGGAATACTGGGGCGTCTCGTCACTGTGCACCCGCACGCGGTAATAGCCGTAGTCGTCGAAAGAGAACACGGTCGTCCCCCGGCCGTCGGCGAGGCTCACCTCGCGGGTCTCGACGGGCTCGAAGGATTCCGACCAGTTGGACTCGTAGTTGCGACTGTAGCGCCGGACGTAGTAGCTCCAGGTCTGGCGTTCGAGGGTGACGCGGACCTTCGCCAGCGACGCGGGCGTCTCGTCGGGATTGATGGCCGCCACGTGGACCTCGACGCCCTGGCCGTTGGGTCCGGGCGCCGTGGCGATGCCGAGGGCCACGGACGACGGCAGCAGGAAGCGCTCCTGCCGGTTGACGACGGCGCGTCCGCCCAGCTCGAAGACCCGGCCCACCACCACGGCCTTCACCGGGAAGGTGACCTCGGCCGGGGGCGTCCAGTTGAAGGTGAAGGACGCGTTGCCGGCCTCGTCGGTGCGGGTCTCGCCCAGCGACACGGCGTCGGGCACGTACTCCGAATCGTTGTCGAACCGGAACTCCTTCCAGTTCTGCGTCTGGAATCCTTCCCGACGGAAGATGACCTGCCCCTCGGCCTTGCGGTCTGCCGCGGGCGCGCCGAAAAGGTGCTGGGCGTTCACCTTCACCGCGTAATCGACGCCGGAGGCCCAAGTGCCTTCGGGGGCTTCCACCGCCGCCTTCATGCGATTGGGCACGAAGTCCTCGAGATGGAACGCGTACGACCCCAGGGCGGCGTCGCTGCCGGGCACGCTGATCTTTACCGTGTACAACCCCGTGGGGTAGGTCCGCTGGGTCGGCAGCTCCATGCCCCCCGTGCCGAAGGACGACAGCACCGTGGGCCGCGACAGCAGCTCCTGACCGTTCGGCTTCACCACGGTCACCACCAGGGGCACGTTCTTGAGGGCCTCGGTGTACCGGGTCCGGACGAGCCAGCGCAGATGGACCACTTCGCCGGGACGGTAGAGCTCCCGGTCGGCGTACAGGAATGCGTCGTAGCCCTCCCGGTTGTAGGCCGGCATGCCGGGGTCGAAGGCCTTGAGATCCTCTTCCCGCGGCACCAGCTCCAGGAAGGTGTAGTCGTCGCCCAGCTCCGCCACCGCCACCTTCGGCGCCCCCAGGACGGGGTCAAAATTCCGGAGATGGACGATACCCCGTTCGTCCGTGTTTCCCTGGCCCAGGAGCTGGTTCTTGTCGGAATACACCGACACTCGGGCCAGCTCGAGCGGTTTCAGCGAATAGAGGTCGTGAACGAAGAGGACCAGCTCCGTGCCGCGCCAGTGGGCCAGCAGGCCCATGTCGGTCATGAGGACCAGCTTGGCGCTGGGACTGGCCGACCCGTAATAGTACGGTTCGTCGTCGTCCGACGCCGGCGCGCGCTCATCGACCTTCGAGGCCTGGAGCACGTAGACGCCCATCTTGTCGGGGAACAGGCCGTTGATGTCGAGGGGCGTCGAGACCAGCCGGTCTTTCCGTACCTGCAGGTCCATCTCTTTCGAGCCCTGGGCGGCGCTCCACTGCAGGGCCGGCTCGGTCTCTTCGCCGTAGCGCTTCATGTCCTGCAGAGCAATGACGAGGTTCGACGGGAACAGCTTGTACAAGTCGAGCCGGGCCCGGGACACGTTGCGCGACTCCAAAGGCAGGGTCAGGGCCCCCTGGCGCGGGAAGTAGAACTTGCCTTCGTGGCCGAATCCGATGTATTCCGGCACCTTCTCGGTGACCACGCTCTGGGTCACGGCCTCGGCGAGCACGCCCGTGTCGCCGTAGCGCAGGCCGGGCTTCAGCCGCAGCGTGTAGGACGTGTTCGAGTCCCACACGCCGTAGGCCGTGAAGACGCTGCCCCACCGCCGCTCGAGGCGCAGGTCTTCCACCGCGGGCTCGATCTCGAGATGCTCTTTGAGGTCCTGCACCTCGACCCGGTTGCTCAGCTCGATGTTCAGTCCGAGCCCCGCCTTCCCTTCCGGACCCCACCAAAAACTGCTCACCGACAGGGGCGGCTCCCGGTGCTCGAGCTGCGTCGCATAGTCGGCGGCCAGGGCCGACCGCTCCGTGCCCGCCAACCCCGCCGCCACCGTCACGTCCAGCTTCACGTCGCCCGCCCGGTCGAGGTTGAGCGTCACGAAATGGGTTCCCGCCGGGTCCTGCCCGTCTTCCGCCTCGACGGTGAAGGGCACTTCCGCGCCGCCCTCGGCCTGGGCCACCCGCAGATGCTCGCTGAGGGCTTCCCGGCGCACCGGCACGGAGAAGGAGATCCGAAACTCCTGGACGCCGGCCTCGAACCGCGTCCACTCCACGCCCGTGACCTGCAAGTCCGTCGAGGGGGGATACCGACGCGTCACCGCACGGGCCAGGCGGAAGTTCCCCGCCGTGTCCGCGAGCCCTTCCTGAAACGCCAGCTCCACGGGCCAGGCCGCGCCGCCCGGCAACACTACGCGAATGATTTTGTCGTCCGTGCCGGGTTCGAGCGTGAACGGCACGTCGGCGCCGTCGGACGCCCGCACCGTGAGATGGGCTTGCAGGGCTTCGAGGCTCACCGGAACCGGGAACGACACGCCCACCACCTGCCGCTCCGCCGTCTCCTCGAGGCTCCACACCTCCTGGGGCTGAAAGACGAAGGTGGCGAAGGTCCGCACGCGGCTGTCGGGCGCGAGAGACCGCCCGTCAACCGAGCGCAACGCGTCGCTCAGCGTGAGGCGGTACACCTGGCTGGGTACGAAGTGCGACGACCGGATGGAGAGGAAATTGCCTTCGATCCGGGTCTCGAAGGCCCCCTCCACCGGCGGATCGAAGGTGAACAGCGGCGACTCGGTTCCTTCCGGCGCCGCCACCTCGCCGTCGAAGAACAGGACGACGCGGTCCGTCAACGCCTCGTCGGGGAGGGGCACCGTGCCCACAATGGACAGCCCTTCGGACCCGCCCACCCGGACTTCCTGGGCCAACGCCGAGGGCGACGCGTTCCAGGCCCACGCCGCCCACAGCAGCGTCGTTGTAATCAAGGCTGAAATGAGGCTCCCCGCACGGTGGTGAAGGAAGGGTGCTGAAGACATGCTGAATCATCCCCATTGGTTTGGCCGCGGTTGCTTCCGGGGGAGCGGGCGTGGCACAGGGGCCGTCCGGGCCCGCCTCTATCCTACGATTATACAGCCCACTATCGGAAAAGTTCCGTAAGAGATTCAGGAATCTGGATTCTCGACTCCGGTTTCGGGAAGATGGCCCCTCTGATGATCGGGATCCGTCAACGGAGGCCGCTTTAACCGCAAACATACATCACTACATGCGTATTTTTGACAAGAATTGAGCCCTATACAGGAAATGCGATGCGCAACGTCGAATTGAAAGCCCGGTTACACGACCCCGCCCGCGCCGAGGAAGCCTGCCGACAACTGAATGCCCGGCACATGGGCGAAATCCACCAGATCGATACGTACTACCGCGTCTCCAAAGGCCGACTGAAGCTGCGGGTCAACTCGCCGGGACGCACCGAGCTGGTCTTCTACCGTCGCGATGACCGGCCGGAAGCGCGGTTGTCGGACTATGTGATACAGGAAGTGTCCCCATCTCTGGACGAGCTGCTGGAGCGGGCCCTCGGGGTGGCGGCGCGGGTCGACAAGGTGCGAACCCTCTACCTTTGGGAAAACGTCCGGATTCACCTCGACCGCGTAAGCGGCCTCGGCACGTTTCTCGAGTTCGAGGCCGTGCTCGAGGAGGGCCAGGACCCCGAAGAGGGCCGCCGACAGGTCGATGCCCTGCAGGAGCGGTTCGGCATCGAGCCGTCCGATCTCATGGCGCAGTCCTATCTCGATCTGGTTTTGAACGCGGGGGGATGAACGGGCGGGATGGCCCCTGAAAAAGGGGAAGCCCCTGTGCGGATGGGGGCGTCCGCACAGGGGCATGTGGGCATAGGGCGGGAGGGGTAGGAAACTCGTTCAAATCTATCGCTACAGCGGGGAAACCTTTCGGCTTCCGCTCCGCTGAGTCCCGTTCAACTGTGTGTACTTCCAATAGAGCAACCGCCGTGCCAACTTTTGGCCTCGTATGTTAAGTCGTTGCTGCGATGGGGTTTATTAACCAGTCCGGCACGACGATTCTCTTATTTCCTCTCCCAGTTCGTTTCATCCTGAATCGAACCGATGTCTCATTTTGAAGCGATGCTCGCCGGCGGGCGAAACTTCCGACACCGGCCAGAACCTGACGAGCAGCCGCTCAGGAAATGGCGCCTGAATACGTCTTCCTCACAGGCCCTATCCTCATAAAACCAATAAAACAAACGACTTACAATTTCATCAGTTATTGGAACAATACTTGCTTCCTCTGCCAGGCGGGGAGAGGCCGAACACGACACCGTTCGGCGAATACCCGGAACCTAGTGCGAGAGTCGTTCAAACGTGATTGAGAAGCTGATAGAGTTCTCGGTGCGGAACCGGATGCTGGTGATCCTGTCCTGGGTGGCCATTGCGGGCTACGGGATCTACGTGCTGCAACACACGCCGGTGGACGCCATCCCCGATCTTTCGGAAAACCAGGTCATCGTGTTCACAGACTGGATGGGCCGGAGCCCGCAGGAGATCGAGGATCAGATCACCTATCCCCTTTCGGTGAACCTCCAGGGTCTGGCGGGGGTCAAGGCGGTACGGTCGTCGTCCGAGTTCAACTTCTCGATGATCAACATCATCTTCGACGACTCCGTCGACTTCTACTTCGCCCGAACCCGCGTGTTGGAGCGGCTGACGCTGGCCAACACCTTCCTGCCGCCGGGGGTGGTGCCCTACCTGGCGCCGGACGCCACCGCCCTGGGCCAGATCTTCTGGTACACCGTCGAGGGCGACAACCACGACCTCGGCACGCTGCGGGCGCTCCAGGACTGGTACGTGCGTTACCAGCTCAATGCGGTGCCCGGCGTGGCCCAGGTGGCGAGCGTGGGCGGCATGCCCCGCGAGTACCAGGTCGACGTGACGCCGGAGCGGCTTCGCGCGTACAACGTGACCCTGGGCGAGATCTACTCGGCCATCGAGCGGAGCAACAGCGCCGTGGGCGGTCGCCTGGTCCAGAAGGGCAACGCCGAATACCTGATCCGCGGCGTGGGCTGGATCGAGGGCATCGAAGACATCCGCAACACCGTGGTGACCGAGCGCAACGGCGTGCCCATCACGGTGGGCGACGTGGCCACGGTGCAGATGGGCAGCGAGTTCCGGCGCAGCGTGCTCGAGAAGGACGGCCGCGAGGTCACGGGCGGCGTGGTGATGATGCGCTACGGCGAGAACCCCCTCGAGATCACCCGCCGGGTCAAGGAAAAGATCCGCGATCTTCAAGCCGGCCTGCCCGAAGGGGTTCGGATCGTGCCGTTCTACGACCGAACCCGTCTCATCGAGAGCTCCATCGACACGGTCACCACGGTCCTCGAGCACGAGATCATCATCGCCACGGTGGCGATCTTGCTTATCCTGACCCACGTGCGCAGCGTGCTGGTGGTCATCGTCACGCTGCCCCTGGCGATCCTCGTCGCCTTCATATTGATGAAGCTCTTCGGCATCTCGTCGAACATCATGTCGCTGGCGGGCATCGCCATTTCCATCGGGATCCTGGTGGACCAGGCCATCGTGATGCTGGAGAACGCCACCCACCGATTAACCCAGCAGTTCGGCGATCAGCGCATCACGGGCGACACCACCGACATCGTGGCCCGGGCTTGCCGCCAGGTGGGCCGGCCCATCTTCTTCTCGGTCCTCATCATGATCATCTCCTTCCTCCCGGTGTTCGCCCTCACCGGCCAGGAAGGCAAGCTGTTCCACCCGCTGGCCTACACCAAGACCTTCGCCCTGATGGGCACGGCCCTGATGTCGGTGACCCTGGTCCCGGCGCTCATCCCCCTGTTCGTCCGGGGCCGCCTGTCTCGGGAAGAGAACAACGTCATCATCCGAAGCGTCATCGCCATGTACCGTCCCGTGCTGGGCTTCTTCATGGGCAAGCCCCGGACGGTGATCTGGCTCTTCGTGCTGCTGCTGGCCTTCGGGTTCTACCTGGCCCGCCACCTGGGCCGCGAGTTCATGCCCTCCCTCGACGAGGGGAGCATCATGGACATGCCCGTCACCGCGCCCCGGGTCTCCGTCACCGAGGTGGCCGACGACATGAAGATCCGGGACGCCCTGCTTCGCGCCCTGCCCGAGGTCGAGATGGTGGTGGGCAAGGCCGGCCGGGCCGAAACCCCCACGGACCCGTCGCCCCTCGACATGATCGAGACCATCGTCAACCTCCGCCCGCAGGAGCACTGGGTCAAGCGCAAGATCCGCGAAGACGACGCCCGCGAAGCCGTGGGGAACCTGGTGGCGCGGCTCGAGTCGGCGGGGGCCCTTGCGCCCTTCGATTCTCCCGGCGCGCGCAACAACTTCGTCGAAGGCGTGGTCCCGGGGGCCCTCGAACGGTACGACGCGGCCATGCGGCGCGAGCTCATGGACCGACTCCTGGCCCAGGCGGAAGACCTCGCGGGCCGGTCCGTACGGTTCCTGGGATCGCGCGTCCTCGATCAGATCGACGGGCACGGGCTCTGGACCCATTCGCCCTCGGAAGACGAGCGCAAGGCCTTTCTCGACGAGCTGGTGGCGGACCGCCGCGTCGCCTTCCGTCACGGTGCCCTGGGGGTGGACGTCCAGGAGACCGTGGACGCGGCCCTGGGACGGCTGGCGCTTCGCGGATGGCTCGAGGCCTCGCCCGAGGCTGTCCTTGCCCCCCTCTCCTCCGTATGGAGCCGCGCCGTCGTACCGGTCCTCGAGACCTTCGGCTACGAGCGACAGGACTTCTACGCAAAGGCCTTCAAGGACCTTGAGGCGTATCGCTTCGACCGAACCGCGGCCTGGGTCCGGGACACCGACCTGCGGATCTTCGATACGGCCATGGAGGCCTTCGCCGCAGCCCTGCTCGAGGAGGTTCAGTACGCCGCGGAGATGGACAATCGGTGGCGCGCCGGCGAGGAGGGTCCGGGGATCGAGCCGGCATCGCTGGGCCGCGAGCTCGGCAACCAGATGTTCCTGTGGCCCAAGACCAAGCAGGACCTCGTCCAGGAGCTGGACAGCTATGTGCGTCAGATCGGCTGGGCCAACATCTGGACCCAGCCCATCATCAACCGGGTGGACATGCTGGCCACGGGCGTACGGACCGAGCTGGCGGTGAAGGTCTTCGGTCCGTCCCTGGATCAGATCCAGGAAGTCTCGTTCCAGATCGCGGAAGTGCTGCGCGGCATCGAAGGCGCGGCGGACGTGGTGGCCGACCAGACCGTCGGGAAAGGGTACATCGAGATCCATATCGACCGGGCCCGGGCCGCCCGCTACGGCATCAACGTCGGCGACATCCAGGACGTCATCGAGGTCGCCCTCGGCGGCAAGCCCATCACCACGACGGTGGAAGGCCGGCAACGGTTCCCCGTGCGCCTGCGCTACGCCCGCGACTACCGGGCCGACGAACACGCCATCGAGAACATCCTGGTGTCGGCCGACGGCATGGGACCCGGCACCGACGGCTCCACGCAGCCCGGCATCTACCTCAAGGACGTGGCCGACATCCGGGTGGTCGAAGGTCCGGTGATGATCAACAGCGAGAACGGCCTGTTGCGCTCCTACGTTCAGCTCAACGTGCGCGACCGCGACATCGTGGGATTCGTCGAGGAGGCCGAGCGCGCGGTGGCGGCGAAGCTCAATCTGCCCGAGGGCAGCTTCCTCGAGTGGACGGGCCAGTTCGAGCACCAGGTGCGCGCCAAGCGGACCCTGCGCATCGTGTTCCCGGCGGTGCTGCTGCTCATATTCGTCATCCTCTACCTGACGTACCACGATTTCGCCCACGCCCTGCTCATGATGATGGCCGTGCCGGGGGCCCTCGCCGGCGGGGTGATTTTCCAGACCCTCTTCGGCTTCAACTTCAGCGTGGCCGTGTGGGTGGGCTACATCGCCTGCTTCGGCATGGCCACCGAGACCGGCATCATCATGCTGGTGTACCTGCGCGACGCCATCGCCGAGCGCGGGGGCCTCGCGGGGATACAGAGCCTCGAGGACCTCAAGGAGGCCGTCGTGATCGGCGCCGTCCACCGCCTGCGCCCGAAGCTGCTCACGGAAGCCACGGCCATCGTGGGCCTCGCGCCCATGCTCTGGGCCGGCGGCCCCGGCTCGGAGATCATCGCCCCCATGGCCGCCCCGGTGGTGGGAGGCCTCCTCGTGGCCGACGAAGTCATCGACATTTTCCTCCCGGTGCTGTTCTACGGGGTTGAAGCGCGGCGCTGGCGCAAGCTGCGCGAGAAATCGACGCCGCCCCCGGTGGACGGACGGGCCGGCACAACGGAACCGAAATCCTTCGCCACCGGCGATACGACGCGAGCGACGACATGAAAAACTTTACGCGAAAACTGGTGTTCACCCTGAAATTCCTCGAAATCCGACTTCGGTTCGTGGCCATCCTCGTGATCACGGCCCTGGCGGTCGGATACTGGGACCACATCGAGAACTATTACGAACGCTGGCAGCGCCAGCGCATGGCCGCCGAACACGCGGGCGACACGGAAGTCGCGGAGAGCGAGTTCGAGTACTATTGCGGCATGCACCCCTTCGTGGTGCGCGACCGCCCCGGCAAATGCCCCGTCTGCGGCATGGACCTGACCCGACGCCGCAAGGGCGAGGTCGCCGAGCTGCCGGAAGGCACGGTGGCCCGGGTGCAGGTGTCGCCGGAGCGGGTGTTGCAGGCCGGCGTGCAGGTCGAGCCGGTGCTGTACCGCCTGCTCGCGCGCCGGGTAGACTCCTACGGCATCATCGAGGTCGACGAGACCCGGGTGTCCAACGTGGTGGCGCGGTTTCCCGGGCGCATCGAGGAGCTCCTGGTGAATTCCACCGGCGAAGTGGTGAAAAAGGGCCAGCCCCTGGCGCAGATCTACACGCCCCAGTTCCTGGCCGGCGCCGACGAATACGTGCGGGCCCTCGAAGTCCAGCGCACCCTCGAGGCCAATCCGCGGGTCAGCGCCAAAGAGAAGGAGCGGGCCGCCGTGCTGGTGGACGGAGCCCGGCGGCGCTTGAAGCTGGCCGGTTTTACCGAGGCCCAGTTGGACGAGCTCCGCCGCACCGGCCGCGTGCAGGACCACGTGGTCCTCTACTCCCCCGTGGCGGGCACGGTAATCGAGAAAAACGTCCTCGAGGGCCAGACGGTCGAGGAAGGCACGCCCCTCTACACCCTCGCCGACCTGTCGACCCTGTGGATCCAGGCCCTGATCATCGAGTCCGACCTCGCGGCGGTGAAGGTGGGCATGCCCGTCGAGGTCACCTCCGTGTCGTGGCCCGGCGAAATCTTCTACGGCACCGTCGACTTCATCTACCCCGTCCTCGAGACCGAGAGCCGGTCGGTGAAGGTGCGCATCGTGGTGCACAACCGCGAAGGCAAGCTCAAGCCGGGCATGTACGTCAACACGGCGATGCGCGCGCCCGTGGGCCGCTACGGCCTGGCCGGGGAACTGCAACTGGCCATGGCCGATTACGAGGGGTCTCCGGCCCATCCCGAACCGGAGGCCGCTCCCGCACCGGCGGATGCCGACGCCGAGCTGACCCTCCCCACGGAGACCGAGGAAGACCGGGACCGGTTCCTCGCGACGCTTGAAGACGGCGACGAGTACTACTACTGCTCCATGTGCGACGAAGTCGTGACCGACGATCCCGAACACCGGTGTCCCATCTGCGGCATGAAGCTGACCCGCGCGGTGAAAGGCCAGGAAGCCGGGTCGGAGGAGCCTGCGGAAGGGCCGGAACCCGCGTCCTCCCCCGGGGGCCTGCCCACGACCCGGGCGGATGCGGCCGAGGCCTTTCTGGCGACCCTCGAGCCCGGCGCGGAATACTATGCCTGCCCCATGGACGCCGAAGTGGTGTCGGACCGGCCCGGCGAATGCCCCTTGTGCGGCATGATGCTCGTGCCGACGCGCATGCCGACCGGCGAGGGCCGGGACGGCGGCACCTACGACCGCTGGGCCGAGGGATACGCCTGCCCGATGCATCCCGACGAGCTCGACGACACGCCCGGCATGTGCACCCTGTGCGGCTGCGGCATGGAAAAGACCCGCCTCGCGGTGGAACGGGTGTTGTCGGTGCCCGAGACGGCCGTGGTCGATACGGGGATGCGCAAGCTGGTCTACGTGGAGACGGAGCCCGGCCTGTTCGAGGCGCGGACGGTGACGCTGGGATCCCGCACCGGGGCCTATTACCCCGTGCTGGACGGACTGGTCCTCGGCCAGCGCATCGCCACCCACGGCTCGTTCCTCCTGGACGCCGAGGCGCGGCTCAATCCGTCCATCTCCGGCCTGGAATCGTCTTCGGCCGAGCCGGACGGCGCCGCCGCCCACCACCACAACCACTAATGAGCCCGGAACCAATGGACAAAGGCCGCCGGAGGACGGAGGACAGGGATTCCTCCGGCCGTAGCCTCGGGAAATTTCAAGGCGTAGCGTCGATCGCGAATCACAACAGGGGTTAAAGATGGCATCGGTTGTTGCGTTGTTCATCGTGGGGCTGCTGGCGGCGGAACCCGCGGGCGTCGATCCGCCGACGTTCTTCGCGGGAAACGACGAATTGCGGGGCTACCTCATCGAAGCCGCCGAAAACAGCCCGGTGCTCCAGCAGCGCTACGCGGAATGGCGGGCGGCCCTGGCGCGCATCCCACAGGCCACCGCCCTCGACGACCCGGAGGTGAGCTACACCCAGTTCATTCAGTCCGACGAAGCCCGGTTCGGCATCGCCGTCATGCAGGCCTTCCCGTGGTTCGGCACGCTGCGCAAACGGGGCGACATGGCCGCCCGCGAAGCCGACGCCGCCCTCGCCCGGCTCTACGCGACGCGCAACCGGATCTTTCAAGAGGTGAAAGAGGCCTATTTCGACTACGCCTTCCTGGGCCAGAGCATCGAGACCACCGAGGCCCAGGCCGCCGTGCTCACCGACATGGAGCAGAACGTGGGCACCCGCTATTCCGTGGGCCTGGCCAGCGAGGCCGACCTGCTCCGGGTGCAGATCGAGCAGAGCCAGCTCGAGGATCGCTACAACGCCCTGCTCCAGCAGCGCCCTGTCCGGGCCGCCGCCCTGACCGTTGCCCTGGGGCGGGAGGTGGACATCGAGGTGCCGTGGCCTCAGGAGGCGGATCTCCCGCCCGCGCCCCCGCCCGCGCCGGTGGTCCTGGCCCGTCTGCGCCTCGCCAGCCCCATCCTCGAAGAGATGGACCGGCTCATCGAGGGCCAGGAGGAGGCCGTCGCCCTGGCCCGCCTCGCCGGCTATCCCCGCTTCACCGTTGGCCTCGAATACCTGGACATGAAGTCGCCCGACAGCATGCCGCCGGAATGGCCGTACATGACCGGGGTGGACCTGGGACGGGGCATCCTGGGTCGGGACGCCGGTATGATCCGCGACGCCCAGAGCGGGGCCATCAGCTCGATCCTCGCCGACGAGCTTATGCCGGGGATGGACTCCATGAAAGACGACATCATGCTGACGGTGGGCCTGTCGGTCCCCATCTGGCGCGCGAAAGTGCGGGCGGGCATCGCCGAAGCCAAGGCCCTGCAGGACGCCGCCGTGGCCGAGAAACGGAGCCGCACCCTGAACCTGGACCTGGAAGCGCGGGCCGCCGTGTTCGAGATGAAGGACGCCCAGCGGCGATACAACCTGTACACCGACGTGCTGATTCCCCGGGCCCGGCAGACCTTCGACAGCCTCCAGAGCAAATACGCCCTGGGCGAGCCGTCGGCCACCTTTCTCGACGTGCTGGCGAGCGTCCAGGTCGTCCTCGAGTACGAGCTCGAGCAGCTTCGCGCCCGACGAGACCTCCAGATCGGCGCCGCCCGGCTCGAACGCATCATGGGCGGACCGTGGTCGGAGGAGGAGGCCGAGGAGTCGGTTCCCCTCGAAACGCCGCCCGTCGATCCCGAACGGCTCACGCCCGTCCCTCTTCCCCCGCTCCCGCCGCTGCTCCTGCCGGGCGAGACCGAGCCGGGGGCCGAGATTGAAGAGACGGAACCGACGCCGGATCCGACTTCCGAAGACACGGAGATCGACACGGATGCGGAGGAAAGCGGCGAATAACGCGATACCTGCAAAACACCCGTCGCGGTACGCGCGGAGACCGGCTTGACCCTCCCGGGAACCTTTGGCATACTCCCCCTCGCCTATCCACCTGTGCGGAAGGAGGATACCCTCTTGTTCGGACGGGTAGTGACCGATGTGGGAGAATCGATGTGGGTGCAGGACTTCATGCGTCACTGGGCGGTTTGTCGATATTCGACATCATCATTATTTTCACATACGTCATCGGCATCGTCTTTATCGGCTCCTATTACGGCAAATACGTGCGGTCGGCCAGCGATTTCTTTCTCGCCGGACGGGCGTTGCCGTTCTGGGCCATCGGCATGTCGATCGTCGTCAGCGACATCGGGGCAAGCGACTTCGTATTTGTAGGCGGCGCGGCCTACAGCTACGGCGTATCGGCGGCCAACTTCGACTGGCTGGGGTCCATGCCCGCCATGGCCATCGCCGCTTTCATCTTCATGCCCTACTACTGGCGAGCGGGGGTGTATACCATCCCGGAATTCCTGGGCCGAAGATACAACGCGGCGGTCCAGCTCATTCATGCGGCCATCTGGGGCGTGTTCATGCTCATCATGCTGGCGGTGATCTTCTACGCCACCAGCAATTTCATGCACCAGGTCGTGGGATGGCCCATATGGGTGGGCATCCTGGTCACCCTCTTCGCCGTGGGCATCTACACCTTCTCCGGCGGGCTGGCGGCCGTGGTCATGACCGACGTCATCCAGATGACCGTGATGTTCGTGGGCGGCCTCGCCCTCCTGTTCCTGGCCATGTGGGAAGTGGGCGGCTGGGGCGCCCTCCAGGAGAAGGTCCTCGCCATGGGGCCGGAATACCAGGACCGGTTCACCATGCTCCTGCGCAACGACGACCCCAGCACCCCCTACCCGTGGGCGGGGATCGTCTTCGGACTGGGGCTCGTCATGTCCACCGCCTATTTCAGCGGCCACCAGGCCGTGGTGCAGCGCGTTTTCGGCGCCCGATCCGAATGGGACGCCAAAGGGGGCATGCTCTTCGGCGGGTTCCTCAAGTCCTTCGTCCCCCTCATGGTGGCCCTGCCGGGGCTGGCGGCCATCGTGGTCGTGCCCGGGCTGGAGAAGGGCGACGACGCCGTGCCCCGCATGATTGCCGAGCTGATGCCGTCCGGTGTCCGCGGGCTCACCTTCTCCGCGCTGGTGGCGTCGTTCCTCTCGAGCGCCGACACCTACCTGAACTCGGCCTCGACCGTCTGGACCACCGACCTTTACGGCCGGGCCATGCATCTTTTCACGGGGCGGTATCCCGGCGAGCGCCACGGCCTCATCGTGGGGCGCACGTTCACCGTCGTCTTCGTCCTCGGCGCCGCGATCATGTCGCCCGCCCTGGCCAATGCCGAAAGCATGTACAACTTCATTCAGGCCCTGCTGTCGATGTTCCAGGGGCCCGTGTTCGCCATTCTTCTGCTGGGGATCATGTGGCAGCGGGCGAACCGGTGGGGCGCCCTTGCGGGTCTGGTGCTGGGCGTGTCCTTCACCACCATCATGCACAACGTGGACGGCCTCTTCCCCTCGGCGGACCCGTTCCTGTTCGTCGCGTGGTGGTCGTTCGTATTCTCTCTGGTGGTAACCGTTCTGGTCAGCCTCATCACGCCGCCCGAGCCCGAGGATAAGATCCGCGGGCTGGTCTTCGGGCAGGTCATGAAGGACGGCCAGGTGCAGCGCGTGCTTGCGCAGAGGGTGGAATCATGACGCCGGAAGACAGCCGGACCATAGGAGACGTCTTTTCCGGAGCCATCGACCGAATCTTCGGTCCGCCGCTCCACGCCGTCTTTGACCCCATCAACGCGTTTCTGGGCCGAATTTACGAGCCCTGGGCCACCCTGCTCGCCCTGTCCCTGTTTATCGGGACCATGATCTGGGTGTTCATCCTGCGCAAGGAATACGTGAACGTCGACGCCCCCGGCAAGGCCTTCTACCACGACCTGCGGTTCTGGACGATCGTCTCCATGCTGCCCCACGTCCTGGTATACCTCTACTTCGCGAAATGGAGCTGAACATGCACGAAGACCAACCCATCGGGCAGAACAAGGCCGAAATGGTCCGGCGCGACGCCGAGAGCTTTACCCTCCTGGGCGGATTCCTGGACGTGTTGGCCCTCATCGTGCTCCTCGCCACGGTCTTTCAGGAGCCCGGGCCGCCCCGGGTCGTGAACTTCTGCGCCGATATGGTCCTGTTTCTCATCGGCCTCGCCATGCTGCTGCGCGGCGTGGCGCTTCGCCGCCGGCTCCGCTGACACCGGCAGACCCGTGAAACACCTTCGGCCGCGCGTCCGGGAGGAACTCGCCCTGCGCCATTTCCGCGGGCGGTTCCACCCGATTCGTCGGCTCTGGCCGCGGCGCCGGGGAGCCGGGCCGAAGTTGCCCAAGCTCGAGCGCCTCTGGATGCCCTACTACCTGCTCCACGTCGCTCCCCGCATCGACGAAGGGCCGCCCATCACCGTGTCCGTGTCGGGGTATGCGGGCATTTTCGCCATCTTCCAGCTCCACGAATTCCTGCTCGACGGGGCTCCGCCGGAGGAGGCCTTCCCTCCCGCCCTGACGCCGGAGGAGGCCGAACGCGTGGCGCGCCGCGAGCTCGTGGGCACCCTCATCCGGCTGCGGGGCAACCGAAAACGCTTCGAACCCGGGGACACCGTCGGCATCGAGCTCATTCACTATCCCTATTGGGTATACTACTTCGAGCGGCGCCGGGGCCGGCTCGACATGCGCGTCCTCGATGCCCTCACCGGCGAAAAGCCGGGACACCGCCTCAAGCTGGCCATGCTCGAGGCCCTTGTCGCCGCAGCCGCCCCCGCCCCGTCGGAGGAAGCGGCTTTCGAGCCGGAACGGACGTAGTTCCGGAGATTCGCGGACCGGACACGGAAGCGGCGGCGTCCCATGTCGGACGCCCGCCGGGAGTGGAAGGTCCTTGCCTGGGGGAAATAAGGGTCGTCGATCGACTCTGTCGCATTCGCTGCAAATGGAAGGAGGATAGCATGTCCAGTCGCCCATCCCGCCTGCTAATCGGAGTTCTGTGCCTCGCGGGCCTGACGTTGACCGCCGGGGCCCAGGAAAAGACCTATGCCGAACGCCTTGGATGGGGCCCCGACGATCGCGTGGTGATCTTCCACAGCGACGACGCCGGCATGTCCCACGCGGCCAACCTCGGCACCATTCGCGCCATCGAGGAGGGCGTGGTCACATCGGCCAGCATCATGATGCCCTGCCCGTGGGTCCCGGAATTCGCCCAATACGTTCTCGAAAACCCGGACGTCGACGCGGGGCTCCACCTCACCATGAACTCCGAGTGGGACCTCTACCGCTGGGGTCCCGTGGCCGGCAAGGCCGTCCCCAGCCTCATGGACGCGCACGGGTACCTGTCCGACGGCGTCCGCGAGTTCGCCGAACGGGCCACGCCCGACGACGTGGAAGCGGAGATCCGCGCCCAAATCGAGCACGCCGAGTCCATGGGCATCAAGCCCACCCATATCGACACCCACATGGGCGCCCTCTATGCGCGGCCGGAAATCACGGAGCGCTACATCAAGGTCGGCATCGAGAAGCAGATCCCCGTCCTCGCCATCGGCGGCCACATGACCTACGTCAACGAGGAGCAGGACCCCGAGACCCGGACGCGGGCTTCCGAGATCGCCCGGAAGGTGTGGGAAGCCGGCCTGCCCGTGCTCGACGACCTCCACACGGCCAGCTACGACTGGAAGGAAGGCCCCAAGACGGAGCGGTTCATCGAGGTGCTGCGCAACCTCAAACCGGGCGTGACCCAGATCATCGTCCACTGCGCCTCCCCCACCGACGCCTTCCCTCTCATCACGCCGTCGGCGCCTCTGCGCTACGAGGACACGAACGCCATGGTCGATCCCGAACTGCGGAAGGTGATCGAAGAGGAAGGAATCATCCTCACCACGTGGCGCGAACTCAAAGAGCGGCGCGACCGCGTGGAATAGGAGGCCGCCGATACTATCGCGTCGTCGATAGCTTCACCAGGAAACCAAAAGAAGAGAGCTGCGGAGACCGCCCGACCGGCGGGTCCGCAGCTCTTGAGGTGTTTACCGGTGGAAATTCCGACCGTTGCGAGACTGCTGGTGTTGCTGGACTTAGAAGGGGGGGTGTGCCCACAACCATGCCACCGCCGCAACCAGCAGTCCCCCGAGGAGGCTTAGCACACGATCACGCATGGCATTTATCCTCATCGATGGCTTCCTTCTTGTGTGCCGATTGGTTGCGTCGAGTCATGCTTGTACATAGAGCAGGTACCGTGCCAACTTTTCTCAAATCCGGTAGTCCGATGATTTAACTGGAGTTACTCCGCGTGACAGTCAAGACCCGCCGGTGAACCGTTTTGTCAATGCACCAACCCGAGTACCACTCCCTGTCTCACCTGAAACACAATGAGTCAAATCTGACATACTCTTGCCCGACACCCTATGGCCGAAAGGGAAATTCCGGGCTCTTTGGCTTTTCCGCCGACTCCCGAACGGTTCGCTTCTCCTACGCAAGGGTCGACAGAAGGGTCTCCAAGCGGGTAAACTGTACGAATAATCCCGGCCCGGCCCCGGGCCGCGGGAGACCATCCGGATACCGATTTCTACATGCACGGCGGAGATGTAGCATGGGTGACACGAAAATGACGGTAATCGAGGCCCTCCGGAAAGCCGAAGGCGGACAGGGCGATGCCGTGTGGAACACCATTCGAGAGGAAGTGGCGCGCGAGGCCCAGTCGGAACCCATGCTGGCGAGCTTTCTGTACGCGGTGGTGCTGAATCACAAGAGTCTGGAAGACGCCCTGAGCTTTCAGTTGGCCAACAAGCTCGAAAGCACCACCATCACGGCCATTACGTTGCGGGACCTCATCGACGAGGCCTTTGCCAACGACCCCGGCATCGGACGGGCCTTTCGGGCGGACATGGTGGCGGTGTGCGAACGCGACCCGGCCTGCCGGGGGCTGTCGATGCCGCTCTTGTTCTTCAAGGGATTCCACGCGCTCCAGTCGTACCGGGTGGCCCACTACTTCTGGAAGCAGGGGCGCGAGGCCCTGGCGCTGTATCTGCAAAGCCGGATCTCGAAGATCTTTTCCGTCGACATCCATCCCGCGGCGCGAATCGGAGCGGGCATCCACATCGACCACGCCTCGGGAGTGGTCATCGGCGAGACGGCCGTGGTCGACGACAACGTTTCCATGTTCCACGAGGTGACCCTGGGCGGCACGGGCAAGCAGAGCGGCGACCGGCATCCCAAGGTGCGCAAGTACGTCCTCATCGGCGCCGGCGCCAAGCTCCTGGGCAACATCGAGATCGGCGAAGGCTCGAAGGTGGCCGCGGGCAGCGTGGTCCTCGAGTCCGTTCCGCCCCGTTGCACGGTGGCGGGGGTGCCGGCCCAGATTGTGCGGCGTCACGTTCAGGGCCAGCCCGCGCTGGAAATGGACCAGGGCCTCGCCAACGGCCATCACTACGACATTTGATCGCCCCTCCTGGGTGCAAGACCGCGTCGCGGCGTAATGCCTTCCGGCTTTGAGGGTATTTATCATTATGGAGCCGGTACAACGTCGTGTAAACGGCCGGCGGCTACGCGGATCGACACCCAGGAAAGCAGGAACGTATGCGGATCGGTACGGGGATCGTGGGATGGGGGCCTCTTTGCATCGCGGTAGTAATGAGCGTCGGCTGCAGCCCCGAAGGCACGCCGGTGGGTCCTGTGGCCGTGGCGGTGTCCCTGGGCGGGGGATCGCTGGACCCAAGCGCCTTCTCAGCCTTGCCGCCGGGTGAGGCGGGGCAGATCGCCTTTCGGCAGGATTTCTGCCAAATGCCCACCGAAGACCTCGTGACTCAGGCCGTTCCCAGTCTGGGACCGGTGGGGTTATCCGACCTGGTGGAACTCACGTCTATTGAGCTCATGGGGATCACCCTGACCGCCACGACCGGGGACTTTGCCTTCGTCCGCGAAATGGTGGTCCGATACGTGCCCAAACCCATGAACGGACAGGAAGCGGAGCCGGTGGAACTGGGACGGGCGTCCTCGGCGACGGGCTTCGGTAGCGCCCTGTTCCTGGAGCCCACCCATCCCGTTGACCTGCTGGAGCTGATCCGCGAGAACGACGCCAATCCGGCTTCGGGCTGTCCTCAGCTCGAGATCCTCGTGACGGGCGTCGCGCCGGAGCAACCCGTTGCGTGGCAAGGAGAAGCGGAAGCCGACGTCTACGGCGTCGTCGACTTCTGAGGATGACATTAAACCGGGTTTGACGAAGCCGTTCGGCGGCTGCCCTGCCCTACTCGCCGGTTCCGTGAACCATCCGATCCAGCTTGCGGGGAGGCACCACGTCGCGGGCGAGGCCGCACCATTCCAGGCCACGAATGAACCAGTAGGTAGGGTCGAACTCGAACCAGCGGTGGCCGTGGGCCGCGGCGCGCTGGTCGGCGTGATGATTGTTGTGCCAGCCTTCCCCGAAGGTCAACAAGGCGACCCACCAGGTGTTGCGGCTGTTGTCGTTGGTAAGGTAGTTGCGGTACCCCCAGAGATGGGTGGCGCTGTTGACCAGCCACGTGGCGTGCCAGACGTAGACCGTCCGCACGAAGGTACCCCAGACCAGGAGCGACAAGCCCAGCTTCCATCCGCCGATGAGGCAGCCCACCGCCAGGAGAAGACCGGCGAAGAGCACGTAGATCGGCACGAAGGTCTTCTGGAAGAACCGGATAACCCGGTCCCGATCGAGGTCTTTGGCGAATCGCTTGACCTTGTCGTAACCGTCCAGTTGCGGGTCGGTGAAGAAGAGCCACCCCATGTGAGACCACAGGAAATTCACCAGGGGCGTATGGGGATCGGGTTCCTCGTCCGATTCCTTGTGATGGAGCCGGTGTGTGGCGACCCAGGTAATGGGGCCTCCCTGGAGGGCCAGGCAGCCGCAGCACGTGAGGATATACTCGACGATTTTCGGGGTTTTATAGCTCCGATGCGTCAGGAGGCGGTGATAGCAGCCAGTGATGCCCAGAGCGCCGGTGATGAACGTCAGGGCCAGGCAGGTGAACAAGCCCGTCCAGGTAAAGGTAAAGGGGGCAAAGAGCACGCCCGCGTGGATCAAGGTGATCATCAGCAGCGAGCCGTACTGCAATTTGCGGTTCTCGAGACGGGCGCTTCGTTTTTCCATAGGTGTCCTCCATCTGTCATACACCGGCGGAGACACGCTTATTCCGCGGCCGGTTATATTCCCGCTGTCCCGTCTCGGAACCGCCGCCGCATCAGGCGCGGGTCGTTGCCCCCGCATCCTGGAGACGATCGCCCAGGCGGGCCTTCATCCAGTTGATGAGTCCGCCCATCTCCAGGACGTTGACCTGACGCTCCGACAGAGAGTGGTTCGCCATAAACTCGGTGCCCCGGGTGAGGTTACGGACCCGCAAATCGTGGCCGTTGCGGACGATCTGGTGAATGTCATCGATTTGGAGCACGTCGTCCTGTTCGATGCCGTCCCGGTCGTCCGGATTCTGAAAGGTCAGGGGCAGCACGCCGAAGTTCACGAGGTTCTGCCAGTGGATCCGGGCGAAGCTGACGGCGATCACCGCCTGTAGGCCCAGGTAGCGCGGGGCAATGGCGGCGTGTTCGCGGCTGGAGCCCTGACCGTAGTTGCGCCCGCCCACGATGATGTGTCCGCCCTTGTCCCGGGTGGCCGCGGCGCGTTCGTGGTAGGTCGGATCAATCTGATCGAAGAGGTACGTGCTGATTTGGGGAATGTTGCTGCGGAACGGCAGCACCTCGGCGCCGGCCCGCAAGATCTCGTCGGTCGAAATGTCGTCGTAGGCCTTCAGGAGCACCGGGGCCTCGATGCGGTCCTGAAGGGTGGGGAAATCCGGCAGGGCGGCGATGTTGGGTCCGCGCCGGAGGGTGATCTGAGCGGCCTCGTGCGGCGGAGGCGGCGCGACGAGCATGGTGGCGTTGATAACGATGTCGTCGGGCTCCTCGACCCGGGGATAAGGCATGTCGTGGGTTCGCGGGTCCGTGATGACCCCCGTAAGGGCCGAGACGGCGGCGGTTTCGGGACTCACGAGGCAGACCTTGTCCTCGATGGTGCCGGACCGGCCGGGGAAGTTGCGGGGGACGGTCCGCAGGCTGATGACGTCGGTGGCGGGGGCCTGGCCCATGCCGATGCACCCGTTGCACCCGGCCTGGTGGATCCGGGCGCCGGCCCGGACCAGCGTCGCGATGTGGCTTTCTCGGGCCAGGTTTTCGAGGATCTGGCGCGACGTGGGATTGATGTCGAGGGAGACGCCGGGATGGACCGTGCGGTCCTTTACAATCTCGGCCGCTACGGCGATGTCGCGGTAGCCCGGGTTGGCCGACGAACCCACGTAGGACTGGTAGATGGGCTCCCCCGCCACCTCGCGCACGGGGCGCACGTTGCCGGGACTCGAGGGCATGGCGATGAGGGGCTCGAGGGTAGAGAGGTCGATCTCCTCGTGGATGTCGTACTCCGCGCCCGCGTCGGGAAGGAGTTCCACCCACTGATCTTCGCGCTTCTGGCGGCGGAGGAACCGGCGGACCTCGTCGTCGGACGGAAACACCGTGGTGGTGGCGCCCAGTTCGGCGCCCATGTTCGCGATGACGTGGCGGTCCATGGCGGAGAGGCCGTCGAGGCCGGGGCCGTAGTACTCGACGATTCGGCCCACGCCGCCGCGCACGCCGTGGCGCCGCAGCATCTCGAGGATAACGTCTTTGGCGCTGACCCAGTCCGGGAGCCGCCCGGTCAGTTTGACGCCCCATACCTGAGGCATCCGGAGGTGGAACGGCTCGCCCGCCATGGACAGGGCCACTTCCAGGCCGCCCGCACCGATGGCCAGCATGCCGATGGCGCCCTGGGCCGGGGTGTGGCTGTCGGAACCCAGCAGGGTCTTTCCGGGGATGCCGAACCGCTCCTGGTGGACCGGATGGCTCACGCCGTTGCCGGCCGGGCTATACCAGATCCCGAACTTCTGGCACGCGCTGAGGAGGAAGAGGTGGTCGTCGGGGTTCCGGTTGTCCACTTGCAGGAGGTTGTGGTCCACGTACTGGCACGAGACCTCGGTCTTGACCCGATCGAGTCCCATGGCTTCGAGCTCAAGCATGACCAGGGTGCCGGTGGCGTCCTGGGTGAGGGTCTGGTCGATGCGGATGCCGATTTCTCGGCCGGGTTCCATCTCGCCTTCCACCAAGTGAGACTGAATGAGCTTCTGCGTGACGTTGAGGGGCATGGCATGTCTCCGATGAGGGTGGTTGGTGGACTGTCGCGGGGACGGCGCTCCGAAGGAAGGAATGGAGAATCGGAGGAGCCGTTCAGAGGACGGAAGAAGCGCTGACGGTAATCCGTCTAGGGGTGTCACGAGGTCCGCGAGGGAGCCTCACGGCTCCCTCCGACCCCAAAGGGTTTTCTAGCGGTCGATTCCGCTGCTGGCTACGGGGGTGATGAGACGGGTATCGCCGCCGTCTTCCCCGTCATCGTCGTCATCGGCGTAGGAGGCCTCGAGGGCGGCGCGACGGGCGGCCTCGTCTTCTCGGCGCCGCGGGCAGCTCGCGCAGCGGATGGGCTCGCCGTCGGGTCCGATGACGGTCTGGCTTCCGCCGCAGGAGCCGCGCAGGCAGCGGCCGCTGAATATCACGCCCACCGCCATGCTTAGCATGATCACGGCAAAGAAAGCAATGGTAACCAGAATGGTAGTCATTATTGTCTCCTCTCCGGAGCGGGTGCGGCCTTTCCGAAGCGTCTTTCAAAGGCCGGGGTGGCCGTTTCACGGAAGCGGCCCGGTTCTTCCCGGACCAGAAACAGGGCCGGCAGGTCGTGTTCGACGGCCCAGGCATAGCCTTCTTCGGGACCCAGTACGCTGAGGGCTGTGGCGTAGGCATCGGCCCACACGCACTCCTTTGTGATAACACTCACGGAGGCCAGATTATGCGTGATGGGCTTCCCGGTCCGCGGATCGAGGGTATGGGAATAGCGGACGCCGTCTTTTTCGAAGTAATCGCGGTAATCGCCCGAGGTGGAGAGGGACTCGTCCTCGAGGGAAACCGACCGGTGCACCGTGCGCGCCGCCGTATCGGGCCGCTCGATGCCGATCTTCCAGGGCGATCCGTCCAGCTTCCGGCCGGCCGCCCGCACCTCGCCGCCCAGTTCCACCATGTAATTGCCGTATCCGAGCTTCTCGAGGGCCTCCCCGATGCGGTCGGAACCGTACCCGGGGGCCAGGGACCCCACGTCGATGCGCAAATCGGGATGGGTCTTGCGGAGGGTCCCCGCGGCGGGGTCGATCTCGAGCTTCTCGTAGCCCACAGACTCGCGCAGACGGGCGATCTCCTCATCGGAGAGGGGCTGCTCGGGCCGTTCGGCTTTGCCGAAGCCCCAGGCCTCGGCCAGAGGTCCGACGGTGACGTCGAATACGCCGCCGGACTGTTCGCTCACCTGCCGGGCCACGTCGAGGACGTAGATGAGTCCGGGCGACACCTCGAAGGGCGTGGTCTCAGCGAAGTCGTTGAAGCGCGAGAGTTCGGAGTCGGACCGCCACGTCGACATCTGGAGATCGATCTCCTCGAGGACGGCTTCGATGGCGGCACGGATGGCCTCCTGACGGTCGGGCGGGAGCTCCTCGGCCGCCACCTTCACGGTGTACGTGCTGCCCATGGCGAGCCCGTCGAAGGTGTGGACGGTTTCCTGGGGCCCGGCGCAGGCCGCCGCAAGCCCCAGGAGCGCCACAATGCAGGCGAGGCCCCGTCCGTTCATGGACGGCTAGCTGCCGAAGTCGTCGAAGAGGATGTTCTCGTCCTCGACGCCGAGGTCGTGCAGCATGTTGATGCAGGCGGTAAGCATCATGGGCGGCCCGCAGATGTAGTACTCGACGTCTTCGGGCGCCGGGTGATCCTTGAGATAGTTCTCGAGGAGCACCTGGTGGATGAAGCCCTGGGGCCCCGTCCAGTTGTCTTCGGGCAGGGGCTCGGAGAGGGCCAGGTGCCACTTGAAGTTCTCGTTCTCCTCCTGGATCTTGTTGAACTCCTCGACGTAGAAGGCCTCGCGCATGCTCCGGGCGCCGTACCAGAAAGTGACCTTGCGCTTCGTGTGGAGGCGGTAGAACTGGTCGAAGATGTGGGACCGCATGGGGGCCATGCCGGCGCCGCCGCCGATGAAGCACATCTCGTTCTCGGTGTCTCGGGCGAAGAACTCGCCGAAGGGTCCCGAGATGGTGACCTTGTCGCCGGGCTTGAGGCCGAAGATGTACGAGGACATGATGCCGGGGGGCGTGCCTTCGGGCGCGCGGGGCGGCGGCGTGGCCACCCGGACGTTGAGCATGATGATGCCCTTTTCCTCGGGGTAGTTCGCCATCGAGTAGGCCCGGGTGACCGGTTCGGTGCACACGGAGGTCAGCTTCCACAGGTTGTACTTGTCCCAGTCGTCGCGGAACCGCTCTTCGATGTCGAAGTCCTTGTAATGGACGGTGTGCGGGGGGCACTCGATCTGGATGTAGCCGCCGGCCCGGAAGGGGACTTCCTCGCCTTCGGGCAGCTCGAGCACCAGCTCCTTGATGAAGGTGGCCACGTTGCGGTTGGAGCGCACGGTGCACTGCCACTGCCGGACGTGGAAGATCTCGGCCGGGATCTCGATCTTCATGTCATTGCGGACCTTGACCTGGCAGGACAGGCGGACGCCTTCCCGGGCCTCGCCGCGGCTGATGTGGCCGACCTCGGTGGGAAGCATGGCGCCACCGCCATCGAGGACCTTGACCTTGCACACGCCGCAGCTGCCCTTGCCGCCGCAGGCGGAGGGAATGAAGATCTTATTATCGGCCAAGGTATTGAGCAGGGTGCTGCCCGACTTGACTTTGAGCTCGTTATCTTTGTCTTCGTTGATGGTAATGGCCACGTCGCCGCTCGGCACCAGCTTGGCCTTGGCCACCATCAGCAGCACCACCAGCGTGAGCACCACGAAGGTGAACATCGCCACACCGAGTATCACGGTCCACATCGTTAACGTTCCTTATGGCGTTTAGAGTTGGATACCCGAGAAGGCCATGAAGCCGATGGCCATCAGGCCGGTGATCATGAAGGCGGCGCCGAGACCCCGCAGGCCGGCCGGCATGTTGCTGTAGCGCAGCCGCTCGCGAATGGCCGCCAGCGCCACGATGGCCAGGGCCCAGCCGACCCCGGAGCCGAAGCCGAAGACAACGCTCTCGCCGAAGCCGTAGTCGCGCTCGACCATGAACAGGGACGCACCCAGGATGGCGCAGTTCACCGCGATGAGGGGCAGGAACACGCCGAGGGCGGCGTAGAGCTTGGGAACGAATCGGTCGACGGTCATCTCGACGATCTGGGTAGCCGCGGCGATGGTGCCGATGTAGCTGATGAAACCCAGGAACGACAGGTCGAGCGTCGCCAGCCGATGGCCGTAGAAAGGAACCCAGGTAAGGGCCCCTTCGCGAAGCATGTGCTGATAGATGAAGTTGTTCATGGGCGTGGTGAGGGCGAGCACGAAGATGACGGCCGCGCCCAGACCCATGGCCGTTTCGACCTTTTTCGAGCACGCCAGGAACGAGCACATGCCCAGGAAGAACGCCAGGGCCATGTTCTCGATGAAGATGGACTTGACGGCGAGTCCCAGATAATTCTCAAGCATGGTATTACTCGGCCTCCTGCTGTTCGGGCCGGAAAGTGCGCAGGGCCCAGATGAAACCGCCGATGATAAAGAACGCACCCGGCGCGAGGACCATCAGTCCGTTGGGGAAGTACCAGCCGTCCTGCGTAACGGGATTCAGCACGGCATAGCCGAAGAGCTTGCCGGAGCCGAAGAGCTCGCGGATGAGAGCGGTGCCCATGAGGATCATGCTGTAGCCCAGGCCGTTGCCGATACCGTCGATGAAGCTGATGCCCGGGGGATTCTGCATGGCGAAGGCTTCGGCGCGGCCCATCACGATGCAATTGGTGATGATGAGCCCCACGAAGACCGAAAGCTGTTTGCTGATGTCGTACAGAAAGGCCTTGAGTATCTGGTCCGCCACGATCACCAGGGAGGCGATGATGGCCAATTGAACGATGATCCGGATGCTGTTGGGGATGAAGTTCCGAATCATGCTTATGAACAGATTTGAAAGGGCAAGGACTCCCGTTAGCGCCACGCACATGACCAGGGCCGTCCACATCTGCGTGGTGACGGCCAGCGCCGAGCAGATCCCCAGGACCTGAAGGGCGATGGGGTTATTGGCGATGAGCGGATCCAGCAGAACCGCGCGCTCTTGCTTGCCAAACAGCGGTTTCCGGGGCGGCGACGCCGGCGGTGCGGCCTGCACCGGGGGTTTTTCTACGACGGTAGCCATAACGTCAACTCCTCTGCTCGCGCAGCTTCTGCAGGTAGTTCTTGTAGCCAAACTCGCTCAACCACAGGCCGATCATGTCGGAAACGCCGCGGCCGGTGATCGTAGCGCCCGAGATGCCGTCCACCCGGTAGGGGTCTTCGGCGGGCGATCCCGCGCTGCCCTTGATAACCTGGAGCCGGACCTGGCCGTCGTCTCCGTAAATCCTGCGGCCGGACCAGCGGGCCTTCCACATGGGATTGTCGATCTCCCCGCCCAGGCCCGGCGTCTCGCCGTGCTGATAGAACGTAATGCCTTCCACCGTGTTGAAGTCCTGCCCCACGGCCAGGAAGCCGTAAAGGGTGGACCACAGGCCCTTTCCGCGGACGGGCAGCACCACCAGATCGACGTCGCCATCCTCTCCGAGGATTTCGTAGACGAGTCCGTACCTGGGCATGCGCTGCACCTGGGCGGGATTCGGCGGGGCGGGCCGGCTGGTATCCGGGTTCAGCATTGTGTCGTCGAGGTTATAGGCGGCCGGGTCCATATCGGTGGGCTCGCCCGTCTCGAGATCCACCACCACCGGCCGGACGCGGGTCTGGAAGATTTCGTCCACCTGCGCGGCCGAGAGACGCTGGCCCTCCTCGCGCAGGTGGGCCGCCGCCAGTACGTTGAGCCGCTGGTCCAGGATCTGGTTCTTGACCTGGAGCGGCTTGAGCGACACCGCCGCCGTGGACACCGCCACGGAGCAGACGACACAGATCACTCCGGCAAACAGAATCGTGTAAAGGACGCCTTTACGCTGCATATCGGGCCATCCTCCGTTTGATGTTCGCCTGCAGCACGAAATGGTCGATGAGCGGGGCAAACATGTTCATGAACAGAATCGTCAGCATCATGGCCTCGGGGTAGGCCGGGTTCACCACGCGCACCAGCACCACCATGAGCCCGATGAGGAGGCCGTACACGTATTTTCCGGTCTCGGTGTAGGCGGCGGACACGGGGTCGGTGGCCATGTATACGGTTCCGAAGGCCCAGCCGCCGGCGACGATGTGCCACCAGAAGGGCATCTGGAACATGGGGTTGGTCTCGGAGCCGATGACGTTGAACAGCAGCGCCATGACGACGGTTCCGACGGTTACGCCGGCCATGATGCGCCACGAGCCCACGCCGGTGAGGATGAGAAACGCCGCGCCCAGCAGGCAGGCCAGGGTGGACGTCTCGCCCATGGATCCCGGTATGAAGCCCAGGAAGGCGTCCCACCAGGACCACGCCGAATGGACGAGCTCGAGGCCCTCTTCCTTGGCGCGGGCGAGGACCGTGGCGCCGCTGGTGGCGTCGGGCAGCTGCGCGGCGACCCAGACGAGGTTGCCCGAGATCTGGGCCGGGTACGCGAAGAAGAGGAAGGCTCGGCCCGTGAGGGCAGGGTTGAGGAAGTTGCGGCCGGTCCCGCCGAAGATCTCCTTGCCGATGACGACTCCGAAGCTGATCCCGAGGGCCACCTGCCAATAGGGGATGGTGGGCGGCAGGATCAGGGGGAACAGGGCGCTGGTGACCAGGAATCCCTCGTTGACCTCGTGCTTGCGCACGATGGCGAAGAGGACTTCCCAGAGGCCGCCCACGGCAAGGGTTACGGCGTAGATGGGGAAAAAGTAGAGGGCGCCATAGATGAGGCAACCGAAGAGGCTGCCGGGATCCATCTCGAGTCCCAGGGCCTGGTAGAGAGCCGTCTGCCAGCCCGGCCAGGGTTCGGCGCCCTGGCCCACGTACAGGAAGGCCTGGTAGCCGGTGTTGTACATGGCCATGATCATGGTGGGGATGAGGGCCACCACGACGAGGGTCATCATGCGTTTGAGGTCGATGGCGTCGCGCACGTGGGAAGCCGACCGGGTGACGTGGTCCGGTGTGAACAGGAACGTGTCCTGGGCTTCATAGAGCGGGTAGAGCCGCTCGAAGCGCCCGCCGTGCTCGAACTGGCTCCGCTGCTTGTCGAGCAGATTCCGCAAAACCTTCATACGGCTACCCTTCCTTCTCAATTTCGTCGAGATTCCCGCGCAGGATGGGACCGTAGTCGTACTTCCCCGGACACACGAAGGTGAACAGGGCCACGTCCTCCTCGTCGAGCTCGAGGCACCCGAGTTGTTCCGCCCGTTCCGTATCGCCGACGATGAGCGCCCGCAGCAGGTACGTCGGTTGGATGTCCATGGGGTTTACTTTTTCGTAGGTTCCGATGGGCACCATGGCGCGCTCGGACCCGTTGAGGTTGGTGGTCATGGGGAAGCGCCGGCCCTTCTGCAGCCGCGAGAGGAAGGCGTTGACCACCGAGAACTTCTCGGTTCCCGGCATCAGCCAGCCGAGGAACTCGCGTTCGCGGCCCTCGTGAAGGGCCGAGATCTGCTGGTGGTACCGGCCGAGGTAACCGAAGACCTCGCCCATGGCGGTTCGACCGGAGAGGACCGACCCGGAAATCACGCGGTTGTCGCCCGGTTCGAGCTCGTTGGCCACCAGGTCGTCGAGAGACGCGCCCAGGCGGGTGCGGAGGAGGCGGGGATTCTTGACCACGGGGCCGGAGAAGGACACCACCCGCTCCACGTCGAGCTGGCCCGTGCGGAACAGCCGGCCGATGGCCAGCACGTCCTGGGCGCCGATGTACCACACCACCTTCTCCCGGTGGACGGGATCGAGCAGGTGGATGTGCAGCCCGGGGTTGCCGGCGGGGTGTTTGCCCTCGAATTCCTCGACCTGGACCCGGCCGTTGTAGTCGCCCAGGTTCAAGCCGGGAGTCTTGCACAAAAAGACCTTGCCCTCCGTGAGCCGCGACAACACGGTCACGCCGGCCCGGAACTCGTCTTCGCGGCCCTCGAGGATAAGCGACAAGGGCGGCGCGTGGGGATGGGTGTCGATGGCGGTGATAAAGATCGAATTGGGGACGTCGTCGAGGCGCGCCACCTTGCTGAAGGGCCGGCGCCGCAGCGCGGTCCACAGGCCGGACTCCAGCAGGAGCCCCCGGACCTCCTCGACGGGCAGGCCGGCGGGGTCGCCTCCCGAGTACATCTCGAAGCCCACGGCATCCTCGGGATCCCGGGCGCCGGAGCGTTCCCGCTCGTTGAGTTCAATGACGACGCTTTGGAAGGCCCGGCGCTCGCCGCGATTGATGGCGACCACCGTGCCGGCCCCGGGCGACGTGTAGACGACGCCGGGGTTCTTCTTGTCCTCGAACAGCTGTTGGCCCCGCCTTACCTCGTCGCCCACCGACACGAGCATGGTCGGTCGCAGCCCCAGGTAGTCCTCCGCCACGAGAGCCACCCTTCGGGGCTGCCGAGCCGGGTGCACCTTGTGCTCGGGCTCGCCGGCCAAGGGCAAGTCGAGGCCTTTCTTAATCTTGTGTACGCCCATGGGTCATTCCGGTCCTCAATTTCGACACCGCCGATCGTAGCCGCCGCCCCGCGGAGGGGTACGACGGACCTCGCTGCACCCGGCTGGAAAGGGGTTCGGGGGCGGGGCGTTCACGGGGAGGATTGTATGGGGTCGGACACCGTGATTTTTTTCACAACGGCCCGCCCGAAAGTACCTCCACCGTTCCCGGATAGGCCGGGTCACCCTTTGGAGCGCTATCGCCCACGAATCTTCACAGCATTCGGCGCGGGCAGGCGCCCACGCACAAAACGAAGCTATTTTGCCACAGCCCCGGATTGATTACAAACCGGCCGGAACTTCCGGCGAAACGGCGCCTCCGTCGCTTCCGCTTTCTTTAACGTTACAACACGAGGCTCCCGGCGATTATTCGTGAAACGCGGAACAACGCCTCGCGGCAGCTTTCAACCCCCCGGATATCAACGCTAGCCTTGTATAGGGGCCGGCAAGGCGCTCCTGTTGATGAAGAAGGAGGGTTGGTTGGATGTCGGAACTGCCGCTCGTTCTCATGGGGGTCGTCCTCGTCGTCGGGATGTGCCTGGTTCCACGAAGCGCTTGCGCCCAGTCGGAGGAGTCGAAGGAGACTCCGCCTCTCCCTTTTCTCGATTACCGATCTTATGAAGCGTATGCCCGGCTGCGTCCCATCGAGCCGACGGGGTATTTCGCGGTGGGACGGCGGTACATTCATGCGCCCCGGGTCGAGTGGGAGCCCGTGGAGGGGGCGATTCGCTACAACATCCACCTGGTTCAGGGCGACCGTGTCCTGGGCGTGACCCAGGTGTCGGCGTCGCCCGCCTACGCGACGGCCGGATGGAACGCCGTGACGGTCGGCAAGGCGGGGGTCATCATCGAGGGGTACGCCGGCGACGGCACGCGGATCGCCTTGAGCCGCCTCTTCCCCATTTACGTGGCGCCCGACTACGACGCGGAGATGGCCGCCAAGGGCCGACGGGGCTACCTCGAGGCGGCGATGCGGTCCTTCGACGCCCTCTACAACTTTGAGTTCCGGCCGGACGAGGCGGTGGAACGGACGGGTCCGTTCGCGAAGATGCGGCCCGTGGTTCGGACGGCGATTATCCTGTCCGACGGCCGGGTGGACCATCGTTCCTTCCCGAACCTGCATGACTGGCTCTATGTGGAGATGTGCGAGAAGCTGTTGCCCCGGGTAAGCGGCGGCGACCGCGAGCGCGTGTTGCACATGGCCCGGTCGGCGGCGGACCACCTTCTCCTGTGCCGGCTTCCGGACGACTACGCCTGCGCAGGCATGATCCGGGGCTGCGCCGACGCCCAGGGCGGACCGGCGCTGGGGTACGCCGATGCCGAGGGCGCGTTTGCCGAGAAGATGCGGCGCGTGGTGGAGCCCGGCAAGATGGGCCACGCCGCGGAAGCCCTGGTAAAAGTGTTCGAGATGACAGGCGAGCGGTCCTACCTCGATGCGGCGGTGGAGATGGCGGAGTTTCACGTGCGGACCCAGCGGCCCGACGGCTCGTGGCCCGCCCGCCTGGACGGTCTGACGGGAGAGGTGCTGGGCGACTACTCGACCTCGGCCGGCGGGGTGGCGTCGTTCATGGACCGGCTGGACCGTCATGTGCCGGATGCGCGCTGGAGGACGACCCGCGACCGGGCCGTGGCGTGGATGCTGGAGCATCCCATGAAGACCTTCGCGTGGGTGGTGAACTTCGACGACTACGATGTGGAAGCCACCGCTTCGGATCCGTTCAAGGGCCTGTCAAACTGGGACCTGTTCCACTTCATCCGGTATTTGTGCGGCCATCCCGACATCCTGCCCGACACGGCGGGGGCGATCCGGGAGCAGTTGGAATGGAACGACAACCATTTCTGCTTCTACGGCAGCGACCCCTTGTTCCCCTATGAGCCGCACTATCCCGTGTGCGCCGAGCAGGGCAATCCGGGCAGCTACGACTTCGAGAGCCGCATCTGGATCCCCATGGATTTCCACACGTCGAACTGGGGGCTGGCGCAGATTGCCTACGGCCGCCTCACGGGAGACGAGCGGGCGATGGAGGTGGCCCGGGCGGCGGCCAACGCCCTGACCCAGTACCAGCTCGACAACGGCTACACGATAACGTGGATGGGCGACAAGACCTTCGGGGTAAGCGCCCTCTTCGCGGGGCGGGACCAAACCTTCTGGCCGGCCGCCACGGCGATGTGCGTGGCCCTCTGGGCGGAGCTCGCCGACGAAGACGTCCATCGGGAAAACCCGTAGCGATGGGAAAGGCGGATGGTCGGTTTCGAGTGGACATCGCCTCGCGGGATATCGCATGCTATGGAGGAAGGTGAAGGCGGTTAGGTGTCCCCTTCCTCGCGCCGCCCGGCCTCATTTCGCGCGAGGGTTTCCGGTCGGGACTGCCGCTTTGAAACGGCTATGTACGGACGCGGTGAGATAGCCGGGAAACAGGAAAGGCCCTCGGGCCGGTCCTGCGTATCCGGACGCCGGCTCCCTCCCATCCTCGGACTGCTGCTGGTGGCCGCTTTGGCAGGCTTCGCGCAAGAGGCGGGGCCCGATACGGACGACTACCACAGCCTCTGGAAACGCGGCGAGTACCGTCGAGCGCTGGAAGCCCTCGACGCGCAGATGGAGCCGCGTCTGCCA
>CAYVOE010000002.1:0-1514 GCA_964452795.1 uncultured Nitrospiraceae bacterium | reverse complement strand
GACCCTCCTTCTGGCTGCGCAACCGGGCCGAACTGCGCTTCCGGGTCGGCGACGTGGACGGCGCCATCGAAGACTTCAAGACGCTGGACGATCGGGCACCGGACGCCGCCACGGCCCTCCGGCTGGCGGAGCTGTACCGGTACCGCGGGCGCCGGGACGATTTCGAGCAGGCCCTGACCGACGCGCACCGCCGGATCGAGACGGCCCTGGGCTCGTACATCACGGAAGACACGCTGCTGACGGCGGGCCGCATTGCGGAACTCCTGGGGGAAGACCCGAA
Organism: uncultured Nitrospiraceae bacterium; assembly: GCA_964452795.1. Lineage (GTDB taxonomy): Bacteria > Hydrogenedentota > Hydrogenedentia > Hydrogenedentales > SLHB01 > CAYVOE01. The sequence continues at coordinate 1,234 of CAYVOE010000002.1, read as the reverse complement.
GCGGATCCTGTCGACCATTTACGAGGTGCTGATGACCCGGGCGACGGATTTCGCGCCGGGTTTCGTGGCCGCGGGAAGACTGGCGCTGGAGAAGGGCAGCTACGCCCTGGCGGAGGGGTACTACACGAAGGCCCTGGAAGCCGATCCGGAGAACGAAGACGCCCTGGCGGGACTGGCGGCGTGCTATTGGAAATCGCGGGACGAGCGGCTTGAAGAGGTTCTGGCGAGAATCGACGCCCTCAACCCGCACCTGCCCGACGGCGTGGCGGTTCGGGTGGAGATGCTGCTGGACGCGGGAGAAGCGGAGGAGGCGCTGGAGAAGATCGAGCCCGTGCTGGCCGTCAATCCGAATCAGCTTCGATTCCGCGCGCTCAAGGCGGCGGCGCTGTTCCTGCAGGACGATATCCGGGGGATGGAATCGGTCCAGCGGGATACCCTGAATTTCAACCCCTACTGTTCCGAGGTCTACCGCGTGCCGGGAGAGGTGGCTTCGCGCCATTACCGGTTTGCGGAGGCGGAAGCGCTGCAACGGAAGGCGCTGGAGGCCGATCCCGAGGACTCCGCCGCCCGGGCCGAGCTGGCCATCAACCTGCTACGCCTCGGCCGAGATGCGGAGGGCCGCACGGAGCTGGAAACCGCCTTCGCGGCGGACCCCTATAGCGTGCGCGTGTTCAACACGCTCAAGGTGCTCGATACGCTGGCGGAGTTCGAGACCGTATCGCGCGGGCCTTTCGAGGTGCAGCTCCCGAAGGACGAGGCGCCGGTCCTCGCGCCGTCTGCATTGAAGCTCCTGGAGGAGGCGTATGCCCTGCTGCAGAGCAAGTACGACGTGGCCGTCGAGACGCCCGTGCGGGTGCAGATGTTCGACAACCACGACGACTTCATGGTGCGGTCGCTGGGCCTGCCGGGGAACGCGGGCCACCTGGGCATCTGCTTCGGCCGGCTCATCACCATGGACTCGCCGAGCGCGCGTCCCAAGGGCAGCACGGACTGGCAGGCGGTGCTTTGGCACGAATTCGCCCACGTCATCACGCTCCAGAAGACGAAAAACCGCATGCCGCGCTGGCTGTCCGAGGGGATCTCGGTACACGAAGAGACCCTGCGCCATCCGGGCTGGGGCATGCGGCTGGAGCCGTCGTATGGCGAGATCCTGGGCGAGGGGGACCTGCCGGGAGTGACGGACCTCGAGCTTTTCTTTACCCAGCCGAAAACGCCCGCACACTTGATGCTCGGT
>CAYVOE010000001.1:35687-38693 GCA_964452795.1 uncultured Nitrospiraceae bacterium | reverse complement strand
GTTGGCTTCCCGGTTGGCCCGCACCACCATGGCCATGGCGTTCCAGCGGATGATGCTCTTGATGCGGCGTTCGATCTCGCGACTGCCCGGGAACGGCGGCTGCTCCTCCGCCGGAATGGTGTTGATGTAGGGTGTATTGGCGGTGTAAGGGATGTGTATGCCGGCCTCCGCGGCCTTGATCTCGAGGCGCCGGATCAGTTCCCGTACCCGATCGGGGCCGCCCCGCTCGATCACATAGTCCAGCGACTGAAGCCAATCCCGAACCTCGTCATTCCAGGTTTCGTCCGCGTCGTAGGGCTTGTTTACGGTACTCATAGTTCACCCGCTTTCCTCGGAAAAAGGGACCGAAATCCCTTTCAATTGGATGCCGCCGCTTCGTTGCACCGTTTCATTGAGTAGACACAATGGGACGCTTCCCGCTATTCCCACGTGTGTCAGAGGTTCCAGGGTGTGCTGCTCAGCCGCTGTCGCATCCGGGTGCGACCTCCGGCTCCCCAAGCGGCCCTGCCCACAAGCTTAACCGTCAGGGGAGACCGCGTCCCGGTGCGTCCTTCTGCAAGGACGCCGTAGCCGAGGTATTCTATGCCCGCCCTGCCGAAACATCAAGTCAAGGCCCGTACAAGCCTTCGAAAGGCCCAAAAGTCGCTCCTCCTTGCGCCCCCGGGGACGGCTTTCGCAGAATGTCCGGGAACAAGGAGATTGCCGTGGCCTATACGAACCGATTCATCCAGGCCTTCAGCCTGACCGAGGAACTGCACCGCCGCCAGCATCGCAGGGGATCCGAAGTCCCGTACATCACCCATCTCATGGCCGTCGCCTCCCTGGTGGGAGAGCACGGGGGCAGCGAAGACCAGGTGATGGCGGCCCTGCTGCACGACGCGGTGGAGGATCAGGGCGGCGAGGAGACCCTCGAGCGGATCCGGGACTACTTCGGCGAGAAGGTCGCCGGCCTTGTCGAGGCCTGCAGCGACGCCCGCGCCGAGCCCAAGCCCGCCTGGCTCCCGCGCAAGCAGCTTTTTCTCGACGCCCTTCGCACGGCGTCGCCGGAGGTCAAGCTCATCGTGGCGGCGGACAAGCTCCACAACGTGCGCACCCTCATCCGCGACTACCGGAAGGTGGGGGAGAGCCTCTGGGATCGTTTCACCGGAAAGCGGGAGGGCACGCTCTGGTATTACCGCGAGGCCTGCCGCGCCCTGCAGCACGATTGGGACCACCCCATCCTCCAGGAATACGGCGAGGCCCTCGGCGCCCTCGAAGCGCTCGTGACGGCGGATACCGTCGATGCCCATCCCTCCGCAAACGGGTCCTGACCGACGCCGCGCGACGCGGCACGCTCCCCGGAGAATGGAACGTCCGAACGGCCAAGGTCTGCATCGCACGGCCGGAACCGTCGCCTTCTTTTCCCAACGGCTCCTTTGACTGCGGTTTCTCCGCGCCCTTTATGCGGCCCCGGGCCATTTGGTAGTGTATCCGCTGTTGAAAGGTCCGCTCCGGGACGATTCTTCTCCCACCGGCCTCCGAAGGACCTACCCCGCCGTTCGAGGTCGTTATTGAAAGGGTTTTCAGCGTGCCTGGGAAGCTCAAGTGGAGCCGAGTCCGGTGCCTGGCGGCCGGTCTGCTCCTGATCGCCGCCTGCGGCCGCGAAGAGAAGCCGCCGTCGCCGCCCGAGGCCGCGGCCCCCGTGCCGGCCGTGCCCGCATCGGAAGCGGCCGCGCCGACGCCGAAAGCCTCGGATCCCGTGCCGCCCACGGTGGAAGTCCTGCGCCTGATGCCGGAATCCGCCCTGGGAGCGGTCGCCTTCCCGTCCTCGGCCCAGGTGGTCGACCGGTGGCTGGACCTGGCCAAGCGCTTTGCCCCCGACAACGTGCGCATCGAGGAGTGGGTGGACGCGCTTCTGGCCGAGGGGGCGCGGCAGCTCAACGCGCCCGACGCGCGCTCGCTCGAAGACCTGTTGCGGGCCAAGGGCGTCGATCCCGCCGCGCCGGTGGGGCTTTTCATCGACACAGCCCCTCTCGAGCAGGCCTACCAGGAGACCCTGGCGCGGCTGGAGGCGCAACCGCGCCCGGAGACCTCGCCTTTCCCCGAGCCGCAGGCCCCGGCCGTGTCGGTCGAGGTGGACGCGACCCCGCGCCTGGCGCTGACTTTCCGCTACACCGACGCCGAGGTGGCCGTCAAGACCGCCGCCGAGTTCACGCCCGCCCTGACCCGCGCTCCGGAACACCCCGTGCGCCGCGCCCCCGTGCCGGGCGTCACCATTCACGTGCTGAGCGCCCAGGGCCTGTGGTACTTCCAGCATCGGGGCTGGATGACCGTCGGCAACTCCCCGGAGTTTCTGGAACAGATCGCGGCGCGCTTCGCCAACCCCGCCCCGGTCCGATACGGCGCGCCCGATTTCCCAGAGCCCCCGCGCGACGAGGCCGTGGCCCTGGTGCGGCCCGATCGGCTGGTCTCGCTGACGGAGGGGCTGGTGCCCCTGGTGGCGATGGCGCGGCCGGCCCTCGCTCCGTGGCTCGAGCTGTCGTCCCCGCTCCTCGACCGCGCCGCCGAGGCCTACACCGACGATCCGCTGGTTGTAACGCTGCGCCACGGCGACGAGCAGGTCGAACTGGTCGCCCGGCTGGACTACGCGCGCCACCCCCGCGTCGAGAAGCTCTTCGGCGGGCCGGCGCCCATGCGGCTGGCCACCCTGCTGCCGCCTTCGACCCAGGGGTTCCTGAGCATGCGGCTGACCGACGAGACCAAGGCCACCTTCGACGACGCCTGGTTTGGCGGGGGCCGGACCCAGCGCGTCACGGATGCCCAGGTTCGCCTCAGCCTCAACATCCTGAAACTGCTGATGGACCTGACCGGCAACCACGTCGCCGTGGGCGTCAGCGGCGCCTACCGGGGCTGGCCCACGGGCGTGGTCATCATCGAGGTGCGCGATCTCGACTACACCAAGGCCTGGCTCACCACCATGGGGATGTCGCTGGAGCCCGTGGAGGAGTTCGAGGACATCGACTGGAG
>CAYVOE010000001.1:0-35677 GCA_964452795.1 uncultured Nitrospiraceae bacterium | reverse complement strand
GACATCGAGATCTACACCATTCCCCTGCCGCTTCAGATCGGCGTCTACTATGCCTTCGCCGAGGACCTCCTCCTGCTGGCCGACGACCTCGACCTGCTGAAGTCCTCGCTGGACCTCATCAAGAGACAGGCCGTCACGGGTTTCTTCGCCTCATTCGATCCGCCGTACGACCCCGCCCAGCCGCGGTACAACGCCCTGGTGCTCGACGACGGGTTCATTCGGCAGGTACTGCTGCCCCTGAGCGTCGGCGCCCGCACCCCGGAAGACGATCCCCTTTCGGCCACGCTGTTGAAGGCGGAACAGGGGATACGCCAGGTTCGGGCCTCGCGCACCGTCGAGTCGGGCTGGCGCGTCGGACGCGTCACGGTTTACCTCAAATGAGCCGGTCCGGGCGTTGTCTCGGCGCCCTTCCGAGGCCCGTAAAGGGCCGTCGGGAACAAGGCCGCGAAGGGGTGCGAAATCGGGCCTCCGGTTGGGTCTTACCGTTCAACCGTTGTCGTGTGTTATCCTCATGAGGAAGCCTTCGAGCGGAAGCCTTCGAGCATGGAGCAGTTTCGTGCGAGCAGCGAACGTCTTTTATCGACGGGAGTTCTTGAGCACGTACGATGCGATGTCGGACGCGTTGCAAGGGGCCTTGGCGTCGCTGATCGAGCGTGACTGGATCGAACCGGAAGAAGAGTTTTATGCACGATTGTGCCTCGAGGAGGCCCTGGTCAACGCGATCCAGCACGGCAACGAGGGCGATGCGTCCCGACGGGTGGCCATTGAACTGGCCGAAGTCGGCGATTCCTGTCGGATCCGAATCTGCGACGAAGGCCGCGGGTTCTGCTGCAAAGACATAACGGTTCCCGAATGCCACCAGAAAGGGGGCCGCGGACTTTGCCTCATTCGACATTTCATGGACCATGTCGAGTACAATCGGGCGCAGAATTGCTTTGAGATGTCATTCCGGCGCAAGACGCTCAGCAATAAAGGAGGGTGATGCATGCCGCAGAAAGCGCTGGTAGCCTTCGAAGAGCGCGGGCCTATCACCGAAGGGACCATTACATCGTCGAGCGTGCTGGACACGCTCAACGTCTCTCAGTTCGGCAACGAAGTCCTCGCCCACATTCAAGGCAAGCCGCGAATCAATCTGCTTCTCAACTTTGAACGGGTCGATTACCTTTCGAGCGCGGTACTCACGGAGCTGCTGCGCATCAACGAGGCGGTGCAGGAGGCGCGGGGGCGCCTGCGCCTGTGCGCCCTCAACAAGGACATCCGCAAGGTATTCGAGATCACCAACCTCGACAAGCTTTTCGTCATCTACGGCGCCCCCGAAGAGGCCCACGAACGGTTTGTTCGGGCTCTCCAGATCGAAGCCGACGAAGAGTCGTGGGACCGCGTCGTGAAAGGCGAGAGCTAGAGCGGAGCCGGAGCGCCCTTATCGGCGCGCCCGGGCAATGCCCGGCTTGCCGGCTGTTCTCCGCTTACCCCCTTTATTCCGCTACCGGCGGCGCCGCAGGCGCTTGAGCTCGTCGTAGGCCTCGTTGAGGGCCCGCATGTGGTCCTCATCGAGGGCCTTGCCGTCGGGATGGTACAGCTTCGCCTTGGCGCGGTAGGCCCGCTCGATCTCCTCCCAGGGGGCGGAAGGCGAAATGCCCAGGGACTGGAAAAAGAAGCGGTAATCCCCGGCGGGACCGGAAGCTCCGCCGGCGCCGGTCGGCCGCTCTCCCCGCAGTTCGCGCAAGCCGTCCGAGATGATCCGCCACAGCCCGGTCTTCTGCAAGACCAGGATCACGATGATCAGTACTAAAATCTCTTGAATTCCGAAAGTGCCCATTATTCCCGTCGACGCTTCTCGTCTTCGAAGCGAAAGATGTTGTCCACAGCCTCGCCCAGCGGGTCCCGCGTATCGCTCGAGCGGCCCGGCGCGGCGCCGCGCGGACGAGGCCGTCGCGCCGGCCGGCGGAAGCGCCACGTCCGCATCCGGGGCACCAGCTTCATGTAAGCGTATCCGGCGGCCATGCCGCCCAGGTGTGTGCCGACGGACGTAACCCCCGCTCCGAACACCGCCATGATCAGGTTAAACGCGATAACGATGATGATGAGCCCGCGGACGTTGAGGGGAACCGCCAGGGGAAAGATGAACAGCTCCCGCTCGGGGTTGATGACCGCGTGGGCCACCAGCACCGCCATGACCGCTCCGCTCGCGCCGATTACGGGCGCGTAGTTGTTGGCGATGAGCGGGATCGGCAGAAGATTGACCAGCACGCCCAGCGCCCCGCTGATGAGGAAGAATCGGAAGAACTGCCGCGTGCCCAGCGCCCGTTCCACCTCGGGTCCGAAGATGTAGAACCAGAGCATGTTGAAGAACAGGTGCGACAGGTCCCCGTGGAGGAACACGTAGGTGATGGGCTGCCAGAGCAGGCCCACGGAGATCTCGGGACGAAAGGCCAGCAGCCACGCCGGCAGTCCGCCCAGCGGCACGCCGGGGCGGCCGAAGGGGATGTCGAGGAGCAACTGGGCCGCGAAGACCGCCGCGCAGGCGAGGATCAGGCGCTGCACGGCATAGGTGATGCGCTCGCGATCGAATCCGTAGGTGCTCTCGTATCCGTAATAAGGTCGACTCATTCAAAGGCTCTGTGTTGGGCGCCGGGCCCCGGGCGGCGCGGCACAATTCGGGCCCTGCGTTCAAGTATACCCGGCGGCGAAATCCTTTCCCAATTGTCCCCCGGGAAACTAAACCCCGAATTCCCGACCCGGACGGCCAGGAAAGCAAAGTCCGAGAACCGGGCCGGGAGGGGCAAGCCACCGGGAAAAATCAGAAACCTTCGGAGTTGATGAGCGGATATCCGTGGAGGGTGCCGAAACGATCGACGGGGAGGTAGCGCAGGCGCACCTTGCCGATGATGCTGCTGACGCGCAGCGCCCGCCGCCATTCCGATCCGTCTTCGCTGTGGTTGCGGTTGTCGCCCAGCACGAACACGCCCCCCTCCGGAACGGCGATGGGCTCCATCTGCTGCATCATCAACTCTTTCACGTAGGGCTCGGAGGCGTAGGACCCGTTGATGAACAGGGCGCCTCCGCGAATGGCGACCTCGTCGCCCGCCACCCCTACGATCCGCTTGACGATGAAAGACTGGGGATCCGTGGGATCCACCATCACCACGATGTCGCCCCGCCGATACTCGTCTTCCGACAGGGTGACCAGGTAGTCGCCGGGAAAGAGGGTCGGTTCCATCGACGCCGACGGCACCAGGAAGAACCGCATGTCTCGCACGGCGAAGAAATAGATCAGAATGGGGGCGGTAATCAGGATGATCGTGTAGTAAATCAGCCGGCCGCGAGAAATCTCTTTCATGGCTGGGCGCACTAATTCGCGCTCCGACCCTCCCGTGCCTGGGCCAGGTACCGACGTGCGCGGTCGCTACCCGGGTTGATCTTGAGCGCTTCCTCGAGGGGCTTCTCGGCCTTCTTCGGCTTGCCGGCGTTCACCCACGCGATGCCTTCGTTGAGCCAGGCCGAGAACAGCTCCACGTCGTCCCGCGCCACCGTCCGGGTGTTCTGCCAGGCCTTGGCCGCTTCCTCCCAGTCCACGGGAAGGTTAAGCTGCTGGGCCCGATAGAAATTCAGGGCATAATCCGACACCAGGGGATAGCTGTCCGGACGCAATTCGGCCGCTTTTTTCGAATGTTCCAGGGCCTTGTCGATAACCTGGCGGGTGCTCATGTTGTACTTTCTCTCGACCGCCGGCCAGTGGATCAGATAGAGCTGGGCGACGTTGTAGAGGTAGTCCGGGTGGTCCGGCTTCAGCTCGAGGGCCTTATCCAGGAACTCCAGCGCCCGATCCGTCTGACCGATGTGGTCGTAGTGGATGGCCAGGTTGTTCATGGCCTCGTGAAGCGTGGGGTCCAGCTCGATGGCCTCGTGCCACAACTGCAGCGCCTTGGCCTCGTTGCCGGCTTCATGGCCGAATCGGTCGTACAGCGTCTCGGCGTAGTACGTCATCGCCCGCGGGTTCTTCGGATACCGCGCGAGCACCGCTTCCCACGCGGCCCGGACCAGCCGGTCCCGCTCGAGGGCCTTCTGCACCTTGTCTTGCGCGAGGTCGGGGTGCCCGGTCATGGAGAGCTCCTGGGCCAGGGACCGATCCCAAGCCGCCAGGCCTTCCTGCTGCACGTCGTAGTCGCGCACGGCCTGGACGAGCCGCGTCTCGTCTCCGGCCAGCTCCTCGAGCGCGGACAACTCCTCGGGCAGCGACGTCGTGGCGGGAGGCGCGTCCGCGGCCGCGGCAGCGCATGCAAAGGCAAGCAGTAAAGCGATCACGAGGCGGACTCCTGGTTAGGTGGACTCGGGCCAGTTCACTTGGACCATCCTACCAGAACGGAACACCGGCGCCAAGATCCCCTTTCGCCCTGCCGCAACTGGAAAAAGGGCCCCTCGCCCGAGGTCGGACGAAGGGCCCTTCGAGTTCAAATCTCCCGGGGGAGCGCCCGTCAGTCCTCTTTCGCCTGGAGCCGTGCGTTGACCTCGGTCAGGGCTTCCAACTGATAGCTCCGGGAGTTGTCCGGCCGGATGTTGCAGGTGCCCGTCTGGTTCTCGAGATCGAACACCCACAGGGCCGACAGGGGCACCCCCGTCTCTTCAATCGCGGCCAACTGATCGTAGAACTCGGCCTTCGCCTTTTCCGGTCCGCCTTCCATGTCGTCGCTCGAGCCGAACTCGCCGAGGAACAGCGCCTTGCCCGCTTCCGCGCAGGCCTCCATGCAGTGTCTCAGGAGTTCCGCATAGGGCACGTCTTTGCGGCCGAACCGCTCGTGGTCAAAGGGGTACATGTGGATCGACACGAGGTCGAGCGGATCGGGGCTGGTGGCGATGAGGTTTTGCCGAAACTGCTCGGGCGTGTCGTGGACCCACCGACCCTCCGTACGAAGATGCTCGGCGGCGGGGCGGGGCAGGCTGGCGCCGTGGGTAATCAGCCGTACCGGGTCGTGCTTGCGCACCTCCTCGCCGAAGGCGCGGAAGGCCGTCATCATCATGTCGTAGGTGAGGTCGTCCGCCTCGGATCGCTCCGTGGGCGTGCCCCAGTGGGGCAGGATGGGCGGACGGTGCTGGGCCGCGTTGGGCAGGTCCACGTCAAGATTGAACTCGTTGGAGAATTCCCAGGCCCAGATGGCCTTCGAGTCCCGGTACCGCGTCACCACTTCCTCCACGTACTGACGCATGAAGGCGTGGGTCTTGCTCGACGTGTCGCCCCAGGCGCTTCGAGGCTCGCCGATCAAGTCCGGTACGTAGGTGTAGGCGAAAAATACGCTCGGGATCAGCCCCACGCCCGCCTCTTCCGCCGTGCGGACCAGCTTGTCCATCAGCTCGAACCAGAGCTCCTTGTCCTCCTGGTAGATTTTCCAGTCTTTGGGATAGTAGCCGGCGAACTGGACCCGCGCGAAGGGGACTTTGTACCGGGCGAGGGTCTTGATTCCTTCCAGCGACGACGTGTCCTCGGGATCGTCGAGCATGCGGGAAAAGGCGTTGAAATAGTTGATCCCCACGCCGCGATAGGGCTGGCCGTCGCGCAGGATCACGCCGCCCTCCCCCAGGGAGATCACCGCCGGCTCGTCGGCGCGGGCGCCCAATCCTCCCCATACAATCCCGGCCAGGCACAGGCTCAACCCGATGCGACAGGAGATTTTCCCCAGACGGCTCACGTATTTCATCGTACGACTCTCCATGGCTGCCAAGCTTCGCCGCCCATTCTATCCGCCCTCGACGGGATGGGCAACCGTATCTTGGACGGGGCGCGCGGGGCCGTTAAAATGCGCGGGCTCGAAAGACGGTTCGGGCGAGCCATCCATTCATACCGGATTATCGAGGGTGAACGTGTCGCAATCGAGGGGCATCGGGGCGTTCTTTCGCATCCTGGGACCGGGCATGCTGGTCGCGGCCACGGGCGTGGGCGCGGGCGACCTGGCGACGGCGGCCTTCGCGGGCCACCGGCTCGGACTGGCGGTGTTGTGGGCCGTGGTCCTGGGCGCCGCCGTCAAGTACGTCCTCAACGAGGGCCTGGCCCGCTGGCAACTGGCCACGGGCGAAACCCTGCTTGAAGGCTGCGTCCGCCTCCTGGGCTGGCCCTTCGTCGTCCTGTTCGGCCTGTACTTCCTCTGCTGGTCCTTCTTCACGGGCGCGGCCATGATGAGCGCCTGCGGCGCCACGGTCCACGCCATCCTTCCCGTGTTCGACTCCGCCGACGCCGGCAAGTTCGCTTTCGGCATTCTGTGTTCCGCGACGGGCGTGGCCCTGGTATTCCTGGGGGGCTATCGGCTCTTTCAACGGATGATGGCTGTGTGCATCGGGATCATGTTCTTCACCGTGATCGCTACCGCGGTGCGGCTGGCGCCCGACCTGCTGGAATTCCTGCTCGGCATGACGATCCCCCGGATCCCGGAGGGCGCGGACGGGCTGGCCTGGACCGTCGCCGTCATGGGCGGCATCGGCGGCACCCTCACCGTCCTGTGCTACGGCTACTGGATTCGGGAGGAAGGCCGGGAAGGGCCGGAGCAGGTCCGGCTCTGCCGGCTCGACCTGGCCGCGGGCTACGTGATGACCGCCCTGTTCGGCCTCGCCATGGTGGTGGTGGGCGGCGCCATCGAGCTGCCCGAAGGCGGCAAGCCCGGCGCGGGGCTTATCGTGGCCATCGCCAGCCGGTTGGAAGGTCCCATGGGTCCCGTCGGGAAATGGCTGTTCCTCCTGGGGGCATTCGGCGCCGTCTTCAGCAGCCTCCTCGGGGTGTGGCAGGCCGTTCCGTATATTTTCGCCGATTTCGTAGCCATGGCGCGCCGGGGCGGCGGCCGGGCGGCCCACGTCGATCTCGAACGGACGACGGCCTACCGCGTGTACCTCATCCTCATCGCCACGGTGCCCATCCTGAACCTGCGCCTGTCCTTCGCGTCCATCCAGCAGGCCTACGCGGTGCTCGGGGCCTATTTCATGCCTTTCCTGGCCCTTACCCTGCTTCTGCTAAACAACCGAAGGAAGGAGATGGGCGACCTGCGGAATCGCCGGCCCGTAAACGCCGTCCTCATCGCCATTTTGGCCTTATTCACCTACACCGCCTGGCGCGGCCTCGGCGAGTAGGCCGGGCGAAGGCTTATTCCGGCAGGCGCAGGCGCGGGTCCGAGAGGTCCAGGCGGTACATCATCTGGTTGTAGTTGTACCGGGGGATGGGGAATTTTGCTCCTGAGAAGGTGTCGGCGAAGGTGCCTTCGAAATAGATGATGCGCCCGTCCTCCTGGGCGAAGTAGGGGTGCTGTTTGGGGTTGTAGAACGTGTAATCGTCGTGGGTGACGACCTTCCGAGCCCAGGGCCAGGGGCCGTGGGGATGGTCGGCCTCGCTGTACCACACCTCGCCCAGGAACGACGTGCCCCCCTGCTGCACGGCGATCATTGTCCATTTGCCTCGGTATTCGTTCCACGCGACGGAACCGCCGTGGAGCGTCACGGCTTCGCCGGATTCTGCATCCCGGGTGTTCAGCCAGGCCTCGTCCGGGACCAGTTTTCCGGCCTCGATGAGCTTCTGCTGCCGCGCCGGGTCCACCCACGACGTTCCCGCCTTCCAAGCCCAGACAACCTGTCCCGCGTCGTCGCGCTCGACCGACGCTGCTCCCTCGTTCCAACGCGTGCCGGGCGATAGACAGGTGAACGACTCGTACCGGTCGGGGTCTTGCAGGGCTTCCCAATCCGCCGGCACGCGCAGGACGGGGTAGGGGAAGGCGAAGTAGACGTAGCGCCGGCCCTCCTCCGTGACTTCGAAGGGATGGCCCAGGGGATGCAGGTCTTCGCGGTCGTCGAGGGGCTTCAAGAGCCGAAAGGCGGCGGAGGCGTCGTCGAATACCGCCAGGCAATGGTCCAGCCGCTTCGCGAGCGATTCCATATGGTTGGCGTGGGCCACCAGGCGCGGCCGGCCCCCGTCGTCTTCGATCACCTGAAATCCGTCGAGCCAGTACAGCCCCGTCTCGACCTCGGGGAAAGGCGCCATGGGACGGCTGAACCCCGCGTCGTCGACGAAATACTCGAGGTCGACGCCTATGCTCGGGTCGAGCCCGCCGTCTTCCGGGAGTTTCGACACGGCGCCGGCCATGCGGAAATGGCCCAGGGGATAGGATTCGCGGGCCGTATCGCCCCAGAACCAGTACAACTTCCCGCCGTGGACGACGTTGAACACGGAATCCTGCCCGAGGACGCGGCCGTTCAACACCGGTTCCGCGAGGGGGGCGGTCCGGCCCAGGAGCACGGTGTCGCGGTAGATGCCCTGGCCCGTCACCCGGTAGAGGCGCTCGGCGAGGTTGACGCGCCGGATCTCGAGCCGGGCCGTCTCGCCGGGGGTGGTGCGAAGAGCCTTCCCCCGCATGCCGAATCCGTCCGCCGGAAACTCGTACCCGTGGCTCGACACGAAAAAGAAGACGTCGCGATCCATGAGGCCCGGCTCGAGAAAGGCGACCCAGCCCCCGCTGTCCGTGTACAGCCGGATCTCGTTCACGGTCCGAAGCTCCACGGCGGGCACGCCCCGCCCCGTGGCCTCGTCGACCACCTGGATCCCGAAATATTCCGACGGCGCGCCGGGCGCCGTCCCGCCCGCCGCCATCGCCAGCATCCATGCCCAGATTCCGAATCGCCTCCGCATTGACTGTCCTCCCCGATTCCGTCGGCGCCTCGATCTTCTCGATTCGCGGGTTGTATCTTACCCCCGTCGACGGTTGCGGGTGAAATCCGCGAATAAGCGGATTCTGCCCTCTCCAGGCGGTTTCTCCCCCATATCCCGCAATGGAGATGCCCGATTTGCCGAAAAACATGGTATACTCTGCCGTGTTTCCGGGGTAAGGCCGCGGCGTTGCGTTGACGGCCGCGGGTCGCCGGGAGGGCTGAGGGGAGGAGAGCGCGGGTCCATGAACCTGGAAGAGCTGTTGAAGGGGGCTATTGAACGGAACGCCTCCGACGTCCATCTCAAGGTCGGCAACCCGCCGTTGTACCGGATCGACGGCGAATTGATGCGTCTGCCCCTTCCGCCCCTGAGCGAGGAGGACGTGACGGGCCTGCTCCATACCATCGCCGAGCACGCGGACATCGAGAAGTTCCGGAAGCTGATGGAGCTCGACCTTTCCCACATGATGCCCGACGGATCGGCCCGCTTTCGCGTGAACGTGTGCCGGGACGACGGCAAGACGCGGGTGGTGCTGCGGGTTATCCCGATGCGCATCAAGAAGATCGACGAGCTCGACCTGCCGCCGGTCCTGCGCAAGGTCTGCATGGTGCCCAACGGCCTGGTGCTGGTGACGGGCGTGACCGGCAGCGGCAAATCGACCACGCTGGCGGCCATGATCGACGAGATCAACGAGAACCGGCCCCTTCACGTCGTGACCATTGAAGACCCCCTGGAATTCGTCCATGCCGACAAGAAGGCCATCATCACGCAGCGCGAGATCGGCCACGACACCCTTTCGTTTTCGAACGCCCTGCGCGGGGCGTTGCGCCAGGACCCCGACGTGATCCTCATCGGCGAGATGCGCGACCCCGAGACCGTGCGGACGGCCCTCGCCTCCGCCGAGACGGGGCACCTGGTGTTGTCCACGCTGCACACGGTGGACGCCCTCGAGACGCTCAACCGCATCCTGGACTTCTTCGAGCCGCACCAGCAGCTTCAGATACGGAAACAGTTGGCCAGCGTGTTGCGAGCGGTGATCTCGCAGCGGCTGGTGCCGCGCAAGGAGGGGGAAGGGCGCGTCGTGGCGGCGGAGGTGCTCATCGGAAACCGGACGGTGCGCGAGCACATCGAACAGGGCCGCAGCTTCAAGGAGCTCACCAAGCTCATCGAGGAGGGGCACGACCAGTACGGGATGCAGACCTTCGACCAGGCCCTGTTCGATCTGTACGAGGCGGGCAAGATCAGCGCCGAGACGGCCCTGTTGAACGCCACCAGCCCGCGCGATCTGAAGCTGCGCATCCAGGGGCTTCGGACGAACTGAGGCGGAGGCCTTTCCCATGAAGTCGCTGAGACAATGGAAGGGCGGGATCGTCGCCGCGGCGTCGATCGTCCTGGCGGCCGGGTCGGTCTACGCCGCGCCGGGCGAGAACCTCATCCGCAACGGCGGGTTCGAGGACGCCGACGAGATGCCGCGGGTCTGGGACCTGTTTGTCGAACCCCATGAAGGCGCCTGGGGCGGCGTGGAGTCGGAGGGCGCTGCCGAAGGGGAGCGCTGCGTATTTCTGGAAACGACCACGCCGTACGCCCAGGAGCCCTACAACAACTGGAGCCAGAACATCCTCGACGATGTGGCGGGAAAGGAACTGGTGGCCCGGGCGACGGTGAAAACCGAAGGGGCGGGCGAGGCGGTGGTGTGGGTCCAGTGTTGGCGCAGGGAGCCGTGGTCGATGATCAAGGTCTTCGCCAGCAGCACCGACCGCCGCATGACGGGGACCCGCGACTGGACCCCCCTCGAGTGGCGCGTCAAGGTGCCGGACGCGACGGATTACCTCACGGTCCGGTGCGTGCTCAAGGGCACGGGCCAAGCCTGGTTCGACGGGATCCGCCTCGAAGAGCCCGACGAGCCCGCCCCCGAGGAATTCTCGCCGCGGGCGGCAAAGCCGCAGGAGCCCGAGAAGCCGAAAGCGCCCGCCCGAGGACCCGAGACGCAGGCCAGGAAAGAGCAGGCGGAGAAGGAATCGAAGCCCGAGCCGGACGAGGCGCCTTCCCCGGATTCCGTGAGCGAACTGCTCAACGCCAATCGGGTGCTTCTCGAGGGCTACGAGGCCTTGAAGAAGACCAACCAGGCGCTGGCGGAACAGATTCGGGAGTTGCAGGAAGAGTCGCGCGCACTGCGGGAAGAACTGCGGAAGCTACTGGAAGAGGCGTCCCGACTCGAAGCGTCCGGGCTTGAGACGCCCGAGATCGTGGAGGAGCCGCCGACGGAGGAGTCGCCGTCGGAATTGCGGCCCCCTCCGCCGCTGGTGCCGTCGGGGCAGGTGTGGAAAGAGGGGGACTGATCGAGTGGCATCCTTCGCCATGATTGTGCTATCGTTGATAATCGGTTCCGTGGCGGCCGGTGCGGTCTGGGTGGGCTGGAGCTATGCCGAGAATTGGGCCGCCGTCCGGCGCCTGCGTCCGGTCGCGGACGAACCCGTCCCGTCCGAGACCCGGCGGGAAGCTGCATAGGGACACTTCGGCGGAAAGGGAGGACCATGAGCGCGATGCCGGCGCCACGCCCTTACATCGGAATGCTGTTTCGCTGTTGCCACATTTACCTCCGCATTTATCTCAATCGCGAAGGCACCGCCTACACGGGAGCCTGTCCGCGGTGCGCCGCCCGCGTCCACATCAAGGCCGCAACCGGCGGCAGCCGGGCCCGGTTCTGGGCGGCCGAATAGCACGGACCTTCTCGGGCAAGACCCCCGCACACAAACTTCTTGAGAGCGACGCTGTCTAAGGAGCGGGCAGGGTCGCGACGCCCGCGTACCCCAGGACCAGGTACGCCGTATCGTCTCCGAAGCGAACCCGCTGCGGCAGGGCCATGACCTCGACGGATTCGGCCGGGGTTCCGGAGCCGTCGAAGACGTACCGCGTCACCCGGTTCGATCCCGTGGCCACATACGCGCTGTCGCCGCGTCCGTCGAGCAGGGAGCCGGGGAACGACTCCACCGTCGCGCCGCCGCCGAGCGCCAGTTGGCCGGAATCGGGCACGGCGACGCCGTAGACGCGGTAGTCGGCGCCGTAGACGTCGAGAAACATGCGGGCGCCCCGGCCGAGGACGGCCCCGGTTCCCCGGGGCAGGGACAGGTCGTCGAGGACCGTCACGGCGTTCGCCTCGTCCCAGCGAACGGTCCGCAGGAAGGAATCCAGGGCGTATCCGCTGTCCCACTGGTCGTCGCGCAACACCAGCACGTCGGAGGCGCGGTCGTACTGCACCACCGTGCCGGGCACGTTCACCGTGGGCCCGGCCTGGGGCGTCAGGGGATCGACGGACGTGACGTAGTAGGCGCATACGGGCCGGCCGGCGCTGAAACCGGCTTCCACGCGGCTGCTCACGACGAGCCGGTCGCCCGCGGCGCTCACCGACACGATTCCCGGAATTCCCAGGCCCAGCTTCGGCAGGATCGCTCCCGTGTCGAGATTGATCCCGACGAGTCCCTCGCCGGCCGCGCCGCCGCCGACGGTTCGGTCGTACGCGTTGCTGTGGCCGCGCAGCAGGAGGACGTTTCCGATGCGGAACACGGTCTCCTGGGGCGTGCCGGGCATCCACCAGGGAGCGATGTCGAAGGCCCCCGGAAGGGCGACGTCCTGGCGAACGGCGTCGTAATACAGGGGGAAATAGTTGAAGTACGGGCGGAAATCGACGTTCCGCACCGGACCGGCCTGGGGCGCAGCCGGGTCGGAGCAGTCCACGACAACCACTTTGTAGAAACCGTCGGCGAGGGGGGCGAAGGCCGGGCCGGAGTCGTAGGCCGTCCCCACGAGGACCGCCGAGTCGCCGTAGGCCAGGGCCTGGACCACGGAGCCGACGTTCACCCGGGCGCTTCCGGAGACCGTCCCCACGGTCCGCACGACGGTGGTCCCGTCTCCGGCGGCGATGACCTCGACGCCGACGTCGGGCGACAGTTCGACGTAATCCACCACGTTCTCCGCCAGGGCCAGCCGGTGGGTCACCCGGGGCTTATCCGGATCGGACACATCCAGGGTGGCCAGCTCTTCGGACGTCACCACGTAATGGGCTTCGCCGTATTCGAGCGTGCGCCGCGCGCCGCCGCGGAGATCCACGTACCCCCGCACCGCGAGGTCGTCGGGGGTGAAGGTGAGGAACTGGAGCCGGTCGTATCCGCCGACGCCGTCGTTCCACCCCGAGAACGGCACGGCCAGGAGTCCGTCGAGCACCGTGAAGGCCTTGACGTCCTCGTATGCCGTGGACCACGCCCAGTCGTCGCCGAAGCTGACGCGTTTAATAAGGGCGGGCCGAGCGGGGTCGGACACGTCGAAGAGGCTCACGCTCACCCGGCGTCCCTGGGTGTCGTCCACGCCCAGGGCGATGAGGCGGTCTCCCCGGGGCTCGATATGGGTGGACCAACCCGGCACTTCCAATTCCCCGGCGATCTTCGGATCCGTCGGGTCCGACAGGTCCAGCACGTACAGAGGATCCACCAAGAAGTAGGTGACCGCGTAGGCCTTGTCGCCGTCGAAGCGCGTGGCGAAGAGGGTGTCGCCTCGGGCGCTTTCGAGCTCGCGCTGGCCCAGTTGAATCGGTGCGTCGGGGTTGGCGAGGTCGAAGGTTGTCACATAGACCCGTCGCTCGGCCTCCCAGGCGTTGGACACCACCCGGAGGACCCCGTTCCAGGCGTCGAGCTTGAACCGGTCCGACACCGTGCCCGGCACGCGCGCCGATCCCCGGACCGCCAGGGTCCCCGCCGGATCGCCGATGTCCACGTAGGTCAGAACGGTGCCGCCGGTGGTCCATTCCGGCGACGCCACGAAGACGGCCTCCGAGGTGGCGTGGATCACGGTGCCGGGATCTCCGAAGGAGAGCGTGTCCGCAATATGAACGTTGAGCGGATCGCCCACTTGGACGCTGGTGATCCAGGAACCGCCCGTGCCGGCGCCTTTGACGAATCGGCCGGGCGAGCCTTCCACTCCGCCCGGGTCGCCGGCGCCCGCGCCGCCGCCGTCCTCGATCCAGCTCCATTGGTAGTCCGCGCCCACGGCGTACAACACGTCGCCCACGAGCCGGCTGTCCACCAAATCGCCTCCGAGGTCCAGGGCCGCGAGTATTTCCGCCTCTTCCGGGTCGCCGATGTCCACCACGTAGAGGCGCGTATCGACGGAGTACCCGGCAACGGCGTCGAGGGTCACGAAGGCGCCGCCCTGGGCGGACAGCACGTAGGCCCGCGACCCCCGTACGTAGAGGTCCCGAGGAAACCCGAGCGTGGGCACCCGCGACAGGACGGTCTCCCTGTCGAGATCGATGAGGGTGAGGCCGCGGTACTGGTTGAGGACGTAGAGGATGGAGCCGTCGCGCCGCACAACGTCGGGCTCCACAATTTCCCGGATATCCCCGCCCGCGGCGGCTTCGCCTTCCTGAAGCATGTCGTCCACGAAGGCGCCCGGCAAACTCCAGACACGGTCGCCCCCGCGGATGTCGGCGCTGGTGAATTCGGATCGGTTCGAACGGGGACAGGCCGTCAGCGTCAGGAGCGTGAGGATCAGGAAGAGCGGACCGAGGGTGCGCATGACCGAAGCCTCCCATGGGCCATGGGACACAAACCCGGACGACGAGGGCCGCGGTGCCGGGAAGGAGAAAAGGCGAGGGGGGCAGGCCCGAGACCCTCGGCCATTCTACCTTCCCTCCGCGTGTTCGTTACACCCCGAACGTGGTTCCGCGCGGGTTGAGGGGCCGCGCGCGAGGAATGGAGCTTTCCGCCGTTCCCATTGCTCCGTGCCGACCCCGATTCGGAGCGAGCACGGCGGGCCGGTCAAGGGCGCTCGGGAAGTATTCGGAAAGGAGGCGGAGACCGCCACAAAAGACCACCCTCGGTTCGCGGACCTCCGGGCGCGTCGCCCGTCACCGCGGCAAGCCGAACAGTCCGGCCCACTCCGGATGCGCGCTCGGCGAAACGTTTAGGACTGGTCGCGCCGAACGTTCATGGCCTGGGGGCCTTTGGGGCCCTGCGTCACCTCGAAGTTAACGTCTTCGCCTTCCTTGAGGGTACGGAACCCTTCCATGACAATCGCCGTATGGTGGACGAACACGTCTCCGCTGCTGTCGCTGGTGATGAAGCCGTACCCCTTCTGCTCGTTGAACCACTTCACCTTTCCGTGCTGCATCTGAGTTTCCGAAGCCACACCCACATCTCCTCTTTGCGCGACCGTCCGTGTCAAGAATCCGAAAACGAGGCCCGTGCACCTGCTGACACCCAGGGGCGCAAAGCTTAGGCCGACGACAGCATAGCGCGGAAGACGGGAATCTGTCAAGATCTCGCAGAAATGTCATTACTCTCATTTTCGCCGAACCAGCTTCGGACCATCGGAACGCTTTACTTTTCGCGCCCATTTCCCCTATGGTGGGGGTTCGGGTCGGCAGTGGCAGGAGGCCGGGGTATGATTGCGATAGTCACTCTTGTAAGTGTGCTAGCACAGGTGTCGGATACGGAGCCGTATCCCGGGCGGCACACCGAGGACATCGCCGCGTCCCGACCCATCCGCCAGGAGCAGTTCGACCAGATCCGGCGCTACGCGGAGCGGCTGAAAGAGCGCAGCGACGAGCAACGGTCCGGAGTCTGGGATTTCGACTACTCGTCGGAAGCGGCCTACACGGAATCCCTGGGCCCCCTGCGCCGGCACATCCACGAGCGCATCGGATTCCCGCCGCCGTTGCCGAAAGCCGACGCCGAGCCGCGTTTCGAGCGGGTGGCGTCCGACGCCTTCGCCGACGTCTACCGCATGTACCGCGAAGTGCTCGAGGGCGTGGAGGTCTACGGGATCCTCAGCATTCCCCACGGCCTGACCGAGCCGGCGCCTCTGCTCATCTGCCAGCACGGCGGCGGGGGGAGCCCGGAGATCATCGTGCCCTTTGAGAAGAGCACGGCGAACTACGGCTGGATGGTGCAGCGGGCCCTCCAGGAGGGCTACGTGACGTGGTCGCCCGGCCTCATCTTTCGCATCGGCGGCAACGAGGAGATCAAGGGACCCGACCGGCAGGAACTGGACAAGATGCTTCGAAACGTCGGGACGTCGATCCTGGCGGTGGAGCTGTACAAGCTCCAGCGGGGCCTCGACGCCGTGCTGGAGCGGCCGGAGGTGGACCCGGAGCGGGTCGGCATGATGGGCCTGTCCTACGGCGGGCTGTACACCCAGTACGCCACGGCCCTTGATCCGCGGATCCGCGTGGGCGTGAGCTCGTGCTTCTTCAACGACCGGAAACTGTATTCGCGGGACGACTGGTCTTTTTTCAACTATCTCAACGAATTCACCGATGCCGAGGTCTGCGCGCTGATCTGTCCCCGTCCGCTGATGATCGAGGTGGGCGTGAACGACGCCTTGTTCAATATCGAGGGGGCGCGCAGCCAGGTTGAAGCGGCGGGGCGTCCCTGGCGGGAGCTGGGCCTCGAAGACCGCTTTGTCTATGTGGAGTTCGACGGCGGCCACGAGTTCCGGGGGGATGGGGCCTACGATTTTGTGCGGCCCCACCTGCGTCCGGAGCGGGGACCCCGTTGAGGGCCGCGGGCCGGGCCGGTTTTCGGTCCGCGCTTTTCGTGCTGTACGCTATAAACGCTTTCCGGCGTATGACTTAGCAGGAATCAACGGTTGACTTTGCCCTATGGATGTGCTAGATTGAGCCGTTTTTTGGGGAGCGCATCACCAACCAGGTAGAGAGGCGGCGGTAATGGGACGCAGCAAGAAACAACAGAAGATCATCGACACCCTGGAGCGGAATGTCCAACTGTGCCGCGAGTTCATGAATGACTGGCTTCTGTTCAACCAAATCCTCAGCGCCTACCCGAGCCCGGGCGTGAACAAGGCCCAGCTCGAGAACGAGTTCCTCAAGATCAAGAGCAAGCTGGCGCGCGAGCACAAGGTGCTGAAGGAAAGCCTCAAGGGCGACTACCATATCGACGCCAACGCCATGAACATCGTGGCCGGCGCCACCAACCTCGAGACCATTTATTCGCAGTCGGAAGTGGCGATCAAGAAGCTGCAGAACGAATGGCACCGGGCGTTCATCTCTATCAACGAGACCCTGGGCGGCATCGAAGACAAGAAGGCCCGGGCGGAAGCCGGCGAGCGGGTGATGCTGGAAGGCGAAAGCGTGGCCCAGGGCGCCGGCATGTCCTCCAAGAACAAGAAGATCATGGCGGTAATACTGGTCATCATCGTTGCGGTGGGCGCCATATCCGCCTTCGACAACCCCATCCGCCGCACATACGTCAACGCCATCAACCAGACTTTCGGCATCAGCCTCCCCGGCGGCGGACAGTAGCCGCGCCGGTTGGATGGGATTTTCCGCGCCGAGAGCGAGGGTGTCGAGGATGTGCGTAAGGTGAATAAGGAGAGGATCGAGTGACTAAGCGGGAACTCGTCATAGAAGTGGCCGATCGTTTGGGATATACCCAGAACGAGGTGGCCGACGTGGTTCAGGCGGCGCTCGAGGCCATTACGGAATCGCTGGCGGAAGGGCAGCGCCTCGAGATACGCAATTTTGGTGTCTTTGAAGTGAAGACGCGCGACGCGCGCATGGGCCGGAACCCCCGCACGGGCCAGGAGGTTCCCATCGAGCAGAAGAAGGTGGCCACCTTCAAGCCCGGCAAGGCGCTCAAGGAGCTGGTTCAGAGCGGGAACCACGGCGCCTATGACGAAGCTCTGGCGGAGGCGGAATCGGAAGAGGCGGCGCCGACCCTGGTGGCGCAGGCCGTGACTCGACCCGACGGAAGCCGTTCGCTTTCCTCCACGTAGGGCCTATCCGCCCCGACGGTGCCGATCCGCCGGGGATTTGCGTATTCGGGGCCGGACCTGTACCATTTCTGAATAGGCTTTATTGATTTCGTTCGGGCCTGAAGCATGAGGTGGGCACTTGCGCAAAGACGACGCGCGTATGACCTTCACGGAGCACCTGGCGGAACTCCGTCAGCGCCTGATGATCTCCGTTATCGTGGTAATCATCAGCTTCTTCGTGTGTTATGCGTTCTCGAACCAGCTTTTCGAGTTGCTGATCCGTCCTCTCGTGGTCAACACCGAGGGCATCCAGATTCAGGTGTTGAACCCGCTGGAGGCGGTGTGGGTCAAGCTGCAACTCGCCCTGTACGCGGCCCTGTTCATCTGCCTCCCCATCATCGTCTATGAAGTCTGCGCCTTCATTTTTCCGGGGTTGAAGCCCACGGAGCGGCGCGTGGTCCACTTCTTCATCTTCGGCGGAGGCGGCCTGGCCCTGGCGGGGATCGTGCTGGCCTATTTCGAGGTGCTGCCCCAGTTCCTGCCCATGATCATCGCCTGGGCGCCCCAGTCCGTGCAGGTCGACGAGCTGCGCATGAACGAGACGGTGGCGATCATCATCAAGTTCATGCTGGGCTTCGCCATCGCGTTCCAGTTCCCCATGGTCGTCTTCGTGCTGGTCTATCTGGGCCTGTTGACGCCGGCGGCGCTCAAGAAGCACCGGCGTTTCGCCATCGTGCTCATGGCCATCGCGGCCGCGGTCCTCACGCCGGGACCCGATCTCTTCTCCATGGGCATGATGTTCGTGCCTCTCTACTTGTTGTACGAGGCGAGCATCTGGCTTTCGTATCTTATTGTCTGGCGCAGGCGGAAGAGCGCCGCCGAGGCCCCCTAAGCGTCTTCGGGCCGCGGAGGGAATGGAAGTGCAGCACGCCGGATTCGATACGCGCGACATCCTGGTCATTGCGCTGGCGATCCTGGCGCTCATCGGAACGAGCAAGCTGACGCCCCTGCTGGTCGGGATCGCCTGCCCCTGGGAGGCCCTGCGCCAGCGCCGGGAAGAGTTCAAGCGCCGCCTGGAAGAGGAGATGCGCGCGCGCAAGCGGGACGCACTCAAGGAGGCGGAAGCGCAGCAGCGGCGGCAACGGCTCTGGGCGACGGGCGCCGTGCTGGTCGTCGTGCTCACGGCCCTGCTGGTCTGGATCATGTTTCAGGGAGGCGATTTCCCCCGCGGAGGCCCCTTCTTGATCGGCCGCCACTAGACGGCCCCGAGGGAGAGGGTGTTTTTCATGCAAATCGGTCTCGGCAAGACCCTCCTGCTCCTGGCCGTTGTGGCCATCGCCGTCGGGCGCGTGCGGTCGGTCGCGGCCCTCAAGGCTGTGGCCCGCCAGGGCCGGGAAATGGGCCGGTCGCGGTCCGACGTTTCCCGCTACGAGGCCCGGGACCTGATTTTGGCGGTGATCATCACGGTACTGCTGGTCTGGGCCTACGTTCTCGGGACGATCTTCGCGGGACGGCTCGAGTAGCCGGCGAAGAAGGGATTGATACCATGTTCAACATCGGCATTGGCGAACTGATCATCATCATGGGGGTGGCCCTGCTCTTCCTCGGGCCCGAGCGATTCCCCGTTTTCGCCAAGGTGATCATGCACACCTACCGCGATTTCCGGCGCTACAAAGACGAGATGATGCACGAGATCACGCGCGAGCTGGCGCCGGTAAAGAAGGAGCTCCGGGAGCTGTCGCGCTACAATCCCGAGGATTACGTCGAATCGCTGGCCCTGGCCGTCGCCACCGAGCCCAAGGACGACAAGAAGAAGGACAAGGACGAGGAGAAGACGGAATCGGTGGAAGCGAACGCCGAATCCGCGGATGAGACGCCCGCTGAAGTCGCGGCCTCCTCCGCATCCGGTTCCGGTGCGGCCGCCGCTGCGACCGCCGAGCATCCCGCCGGCACCGAACCCCGCCAGCCCGCCCGTATGGACGAACCCTACCCCGACTGACGCGAAAGTCGGTCGCCACGAGTCCGGTCCCGGATTCCAGACAGGATCGGCACGATCTGAAAATCAGGTGCTTCGCACCACCAGGTCCGGCTGGACCACGTGCTGGCGCGATTCGCCGCCCGGTTCCTCGACCGAGGCACGGATAGTGTCGGCCAGGACGGCGGCCATCTCCTCGTTGTGGGGGTCCACCGACGTGATGGCCGGGGTAAAATACCGGCCCAATTCCGTGTTCCCGTAACTCACCACGCCGAAGTCCCGCGGCACCTCCGCCCCCTGCTCCTTCAGCCGCCCCAGGGTCTGGATCGCCACGATGTCGTCGCAGCAGAACAGGCCCGTCACCCCTTTGCTCCGGAGTTCGTCGGCCCGCAATCCTCGGGCTCCGCGCAATAGAAGAGGCTCGAACCCGGGGCATTTCTCCCGCATCAAGCCCAGGTAGGTCTCGCGCATCACCTCCAGGACCATGTTTCGGCCTGACCACAGCTCGTTCTCGATGAAGGCGATGCCGCCCGGCTGCCGCCCCAGGAGGTGGTGGATGGCCCGCACCACGCCGAGGTCGTAGCTCTGCACCACGTAGGGGAAATCGTGGAGGGACATGGTGTGGTCCAGGAGCACCACCGGCGTGTCCAGGGGAGAGAGGCGCTCGTAGAAGCTCCAGGTCCGTGTCTCGTCCAGGGTGGGGATGACCACGATGGCCTCGTAGTGCTCCTGGAGCATCTTGCCCACCAGCCGGATCTCTTCCTCCCAGTTGTTGTAATCGCAGAAGAAGTGCAGGGTTCGGCCCCGGGCCTCCGCCTGTTCCGATACCCGGCGCAACAGGTTTTCGTACTGCACCGAGTGGAACGGGAACACGAGCCCCCAGATGGGCTGCTTGGGCCGCAGGTCGGCCACGAAGGAGCCCTTGCCGGGATGCTGAACGATGTAACCCTCTTCCGCCAGGAGGTTTAAGACGCGCTTTGCCGTCTCGCGGGCCACGCCGTGCTTCCGCTGGATCTCGGCGATGGAATCGATCCGCTGACCCGGCTGGAGTCGGAAGGCGAGGATGTCGTCGCGGTACTGCTCGAACAGGCGGCGGTAGAGAGGGGTCAGTGCCTCGCTGGGACTGGTCATAAGGCATCACGCTTTCGCTATCGTCACATCACATCACACCACATTCTACCTCGCCCCGGTGCACAGCGACAAGCCGAACCGTTTACAAAGTTGTTACTTGCCTTTTTTTCGGTGCCGGTGCAGCATAGAACGCGCGGGCTGCAACGGCCTGCGCAAAGTAGCGGGTCCCGGGTCGACTGTACCCGGCGATGCCCCTCACGTGCTGCGCGAGTTTGGACGGTCGGCGGTGCAGCCCCCCGCACCGAAGAGCGACGAAAGATGCACGGACTTTCGGCGACGGACTCGACCGTTGGGGAAACGCGCAGAATCGAACCCGGGCGCAAAACCCGGGGACGTAGACGGCCCCCGGCGGGGTTGCACGGTCCCCGCCGGGGGCTCTGCATTTTGGGGGCCTCGTACCGGCGGAAACCTGGAACGTATTGGGGTGAAGAGGGTTACGGGGAATGTCCGCGCACGCGGCTCGGGGACTCGCAATGAAGATAGGTCGTTTCGTGGATCGAGGGCGGGGAATCGTGTGATGTTGACCCATCGTGAGGAATGGGCCTTAAGTTGTGCCTGTCGTGCGGGGTTCCAATTGGGTAGAATGAGGGCGGTAAGGTTTCTCTCGAAGGGACCTTCAGCCTCGGCTAGAAGGCGTGTTCGAGGTCCCGCAGGAGGGCATCGGGGGACTCGAAGCGTTGCCTGCTATAAGCGGCTCGCGGGGACGAACGAAAGGGGGAATGGGACATGGGATTTGACGCGAATGCGAAGCTGACCCGGGCGAGTCTCCGGGAGTTGCCGGCGCTTTGCACGGATGGGGCGTGGGGCACGGAGATGCAGAAGCGCGGCGCCGAGCCGGGGCAGATGTGCGACGTGTGGAACGTCGACGAGCCCGAGAAGGTGCTCAGCGTCGCCCGCGGGTACGTGGAAGCGGGGGCCGAGGTGATCCTGACCAACACCTTCAACTCGAACCGCATTGTCCTCGCCCGCCACGGAATCGCCGACCGCGCCTACGAGCTTTCGAAGGCGGGCGCGGAGATTTCGAAGCAGGCCGCCGCGGGTCGGGCCTACGTCTTCGCGTCCATGGGGCCCTGCGGAAAGATGGTGATGATGGGGGAGATCGAGCCGGCGGAGGTGGAGGCGGCGGCGGCGGAACAGGCCCGGGCCTTCGCCGACGGCGGGGCAGATGCCATCGTCATCGAGACTCAGAGCGATCTCGTGGAGGCCGAGGCGGCGATGAAAGGCGTGTTGTCCGCGTGCGACCTGCCGACGGGGTTCTCCTTCACCTTCGACGCGGGCGAGAACAACGACCGCACCATGATGGGCGCGAGCATTGCCGAGGTGTATGAACTGGCGAAGAAGTACCACGCCGCTTTCGTGGGGGCCAACTGCGGCGCGGGCATCGAGACCTTTGTGAACATTGCAGAACAGTTCGCCGCCTGCGGCACCGACCTCCCCATCTGGGTGAAAGGTAACGCCGGCAAGGCCACCGTCGACGCGGAGGGGCGGACGGTGTACAAGGCCTCGCCTCAGGCGTACGCCGATGCCGTGCCGGCCTTGCTGGCGGCGGGGGCGAAGTTCATCGGCGGCTGCTGCGGCTCGTCGCCCGAGCACATCGAAGCCGTGGCCCGGGCGATGAAGGCGGCCCGATCGGTATCGGCGTAGGCCGCGCGCCGGGCGGAGGGGAGCCGAAATAACGGCGAGCAAAACATAGACCCCGCCTGCGGGGAGGCGTATACTGGGGCTCTGTTCCTGTCGCACACGAGTATGGACCGCTTTCGATTGGTGAAGGGCTTGCAGGTGTCCCGCGGATGAGGTCCCCGGGCCCGCCGTCCGCCCAGGCATGGGGAGGAGTGGTGCGATGGATTCGCCTTGCAGTTCCGGTCCGGACACGGGCTACGTCAGACCCGAAGACGCCCCAAACATGGACGATCCCGCCCGCGACGCCGGCGATGGCCGAGGCGAGGCCGCGTCCGCCCTGATCGACGGCCTCGTCGCGGAGATGAAGGCCGTCTTCGGCGAACGGCAGGAGCTGGTCGACCATACCCTCGAGGTCCTGGCCTACGCGGAGCGCCTTCTGCAGGAGGAAAGCGGCGACGCGCGGGTGGTCCGGGCCGCGGCGGCCCTCCACGACATCGGCATTCCCGAGGCCCTGCGGCGGCACGGATCCAAGGCCGGCCTGTTCCAGGAACGGGAAGGCCCGCCCATCGCCGAGGCCATCCTGGAGAAGCACGGCGTGGAGCGCGAGGCGGTCGAGCACATCAGCCGCATCATCGGGTCGCACCACAGCGGCACGGACATCGACACGCCCGAGTTCCGCATCGTGTGGGATGCCGACGGGCTCGCCAACTTCCCCCGGCTCCACGGCGCGTCGAGCCCCGACACCAAGGCCGGGATCATCGAGGAGACCTTCCGCACGGAGACGGGCCGCGCCCTCGCCCGGCACCTGTTCACCGCGCCGGCGTGAAGCACGTGTTGCGACAGAAGCCGGGCCGGCCGAGTCACCAGTTGGTGTAGCTGCCGTCGGGTCGTTCCAGGTGCGGGTGCTCGTGCATGACCAGGGGGAACCGGGCGGCGGCGTCCTCGTCGAACTCGACGCCGAGGCCGGGCCGCGTCGGCAGGGGGAAATAGGGTCCGTTGCGCTCGAGGATCACGGGGAACACGTCCGTGGCGCCTTCGTTGAAGCTGGGGATGATCTCGAGCCAGGTGAGGTTGTTGACCGCGGCGGCGAGGTGGACGGTGGCGGCCGTGCACACGGCACCGATGGGGTTGTGGGGCATGAGGTCGATGTAATGGGCCTCGCACCAGCCCGCCACCTTCCTGGCCTCGGTGAGGCCGCCGATGCAGCCCACGTCGACCCGGGCGTAGTTCGTCAGCCCTCGCTCGATGTAGGGCAGGGCGGCCCACTTGCTGGGCCATTCCTCGCCGATGGCGAAGGGCACGTCGGTCATGGTCCGCAACGCGGCGTAGGCGTCGGGGTTCTCGCAGCGGATGGGCTCCTCGAGGAAGCCCATGCTGCCCCGGGGGATCATCTGGCAGAAGGTCGCCGCCTCCGCCACCGACAGGCGGTGGTGGTAATCGAGCCCCAGCGGGATCCGCTTGTCGATGGCGTGCCAGGCCTCGGTGAAGCGCTCCGCCGTGGCGGCCATGGAGGCCCGAACGTCGAGGACGCGGGTGCGATCTTCCGCTTCGACGTCGGGTCGAAGGGCCCGGGGCGTCACGCCGTCGGCGGGCGAGAACCGGATGGCCGGCCATCCCCCGTCCGCGGCCTCCCGGGCGCGGTCGATGCAGTCGGGGGCGCCGAGGTTCCCCACCGTGGCGAAGCCGTAGATGCGGTCGCGGCAGGCCCCGCCGAGCAACTGGTACACGGGCACGCCGAGGGCCTTGCCGGCGATGTCGTAGAGTGCCATGTCGATGGCCGCCATGGCCCCCGTGATGATGCGTCCGCCCTCGTAGTAGGCGCTGCGGTACATCTTCTGCCAGATGTGCTCGATCTGCAGGGGGTCCATGCCCACGAGCCATTCGCGGAAGTGCTTGAGCACGCCGTCCTGGCCGTGTTCGCGGGTCGAGCAGCCCGCCTCGCCCAGGCCGTAGATCCCCGCGTCCGTCTCCACCTTGACGATGTGGAGATCCCGCGGCTTCGACAGCAGAAAGCTCTTGATCTCAGTCATGCGCATTTGGAAATCCTCGGCACGTGTGCGGTTTGGCGACGGCCTCGGGGCGCCCCGTCCCCGGACCGGTATCGGCGTTCACAGGAGCAGCGCTTCCGCCATGCGGTCCACTCCTTCGGCGAGGTCCGATTCCGACACGGCGAAGGAAATCCGCACGCGGCGGTCGGCGCCGAAGGGCGTGCCCGACACCATCGACACGCCCGCCCGTTCGCGGAGCACTCGAACGAAGTCGTCGGCGGAACCGATGGGTTCGCCGGCCACCTCCGTGCCGATGCGCTCCTCCATGTTCACGAAGCAATAGAAGGCGCCCCGAGGCGGGACGCACCGCAGGCCCGGCAAGGCCTCCAGCCGATCGAGCAGCCAGGCCCGGCGTCGCGCGTAGGCGGCGACCATGGTCGCTACGTGGGAGGCGTCGCCCGTGAGGGCCGCCAGGGCCGCGCGCTGGGAGATGGCCGACGGCGCCGAGGTGCTGTTGCCCTGGAGCGCGATGACCCGCCGGGCGAGATCCCCGGGCAGGGCGGCGTATCCGATGCGCCAGCCCGTCATGGCGTGGGTCTTGGACACGCTGTTTACGGTGACGGTCCGCCGCGCGATTTCCGGGTCGATGGCGGCCACGGACAGGTGACGCGCGTCGTCGAAGACGATTTTCTCGTATACCTCGTCGGAAACGATGTAGAGGTCGTGTTCGGCCGCCAGAGCGGCAATGGCCTCGAGCCGCGCCCGGTCGTAGACCGCTCCCGTAGGGTTGTGGGGACTGTTGAGGACGATGGCGCGGGTCGCGGAGGTCCGGGCCCGGCGGAGATCCTCGATATCCGGCAGGAATCCCGACTCGGGCGACGCGGGCACGAGGACGGGCCGTGCGCCGCACGCGGCAATCTGGGCGGTGTAGGCGAACCAGTGAGGGGTGGGGACCAGCACCTCATCGCCCGGCGAGAGCAGGCATTGAAAGGCGTTGTAGAGGCTGTGCTTCCCGCCGCACGATACCACGACCCGGTCGGGGGAGACGTCGATGCCGTTCTCGGTCCGGAACTTCTCCGCCGCCGCCTCGCGCAGCTCCGGGATCCCCGGCTGCGGGGTGTACCGGGTGAAGTCTTCGGCGAGGGCCCGCCGCGCCGCCTCCTTGATGTGTTCGGGCGTGGCGAAATCGGGCTCTCCTTTGCCGATGTCCACCACGCTCTTTATCGCCTGCTCCATCGAGATTCTCCGTCGGCGACCGCGCCGGGCGGAGAGCATACCACCGGCCCTCGCGCGTTGCACCTTTCCGGCGCACCGAACCCAGAAAAATCGCCGGGCGGAGCGATGAGGTCCGTGGGACCTCACACCCCGCCCGGCACGCGATCGGTGGATCGCGACAACGGGTTAAGGAATGCCGTGGGCCGTCAGGCCGTCTTCGCGGCCGGGAGCCCTTCGGCGAGGAGCCTGGCGGCGGCTTCCACGAGCAGGTCGCCGGACTCGGGCTTCACCGGGCTCGACCGGGCGAGGCGGGTCTCGTAGCCGCCGCCCTCGAAGGCCTTGCGCGTGGGGACGTAGCCGAAATATCCGTTCGCCAGCTCGATCACGAGGGCGTGACGGAACCGTTCGCGGGCGATGCGCTTGATCTCGAGTCCGAACTCGGTGAACAGCTCGACGGGCACGCCCACCACGGCGATGTCGCCTATCCGGATCACCTGCACTTCGGCCTCGAAATACGGCTGAACGGCCCGAAGCTCCGCCATGCGCAGGGCCTCGGCGGCGTAGATCCGCTCCTTGAGCGCGCTGGGCCGGCGCGTCCCCCGGGTGAAAACCAGTTCACCGGGCTCGTCGCGGCTCAGGACGACCCGGGCATGCTCGAGCCATTCCGGGCTGACCTCCTTGAGGGGCAGCCGCACCAGCTCTCGGGCCGCGCCCACGCCGTCGCCCTCGACGGGCCGGCGCTCGGCCCGCGCCCGGCCCACGGCTTCCGCCAGGACCTCCGCGATGCGCTGCGCCCGACCGGGCCCGTAGGCCACGTCTTTGAGGAAGGGCGTCTTCGAATCCAGGTCGCCGCAGGCGCCGTTGGCGAACACGGTCACCGCCTCGCCCGTCAGCTCCGGCCGCAGGAATTCCGCCAGGTAGCCCGGATAGTCGGGGCAGATGCGGTCGCCCCGGACGTTGGTGGGGTGGAGGGCGTAGTTCACCAGAAGCGCTCGGGCCCGGCCGTCGTCGTCTTCCGCCGCCAGGACCGCCACCTCGGGGTCGGAGGGGCCTTCGCGGCCCACCTCGTCGCCCGCGTCGGCATCGGTGGTGTGGGTATGAACGGTGCCGTCGCGCATGATCACGCGCCGGTTGATGTTGATGCGGTCTTCCTGCGCGGTGCCGAAGGTCAGCCGCGCCGGCGCCCGCCGGGCCATGGCATCGGTCACGGCGCCGGCCACCTGCTCTTCAAAGAAGCGCATGTAGGGCTCGTGGGGCGGCTGACCGAAGATTTCCGCGGTCTGCGGGCCCGTGTGGGTGTGGGTGGCGCAGACCAGGACGTTGCCGGCGGGGATCCCCGCGTCTCGTTCGACGCGGGCCCGGATCGCCGCCACCGTCTCCGCCGACACCGCCAGCACGTCGCAGGCCACGATGGCCGCCCGTCGTCCCGCCTCGTCTTCCACGGCCAGGGCCCGGGCGTGGATGTCCGCCACGACTTCCTGGGCGTAATGAGGCTCGAAGTAACCCGCCAGAGGAGTTCCGAGGGGCGGCGTGATGATCCGTTCCGCCGCGCCGGCGCGCATGGTGCTCATAGTGTCTCCCGATTTCCGTACGGACCTAACAGGGTCGATAGTGTAAGACGAATCGCCAGAGTTGTCAATCGATCGCTGAGCCGAAGGCGGGCCGGCCTCCGAGATCGGATAAACGGGGCCGCTCGCGCGGGCTCCGGCGGCTCCTGCGCAGCGTCCTGCCTTCGTCTCGACATGAGATGGGGGTCTTCGGCGCATATACAGTTTGTGCGGGGCCCTTCGCGGTTCCTGCGTGCGACCGACGAGCCTGCGGAACGGTGGATGGTCCGGCCCCGTGCCGAGGACGTGCCCCCGGCCGGCGCTTGACAGGGGCCCCTTCCCGGTGCTACCGTGACGCTCGGTCGATACAGTAAGGTTCGGGGTTTCGGTTTACGGCCGTTCTGGATCTTTTCGGGCCGTCCATGAAGGAGGTGTTTCGACCCAGCCTCGCTTTCCCTCGGCGGTTTGCTGTTATTCTATCGCGGTTTTCCTTTCCCAATTTCGGCCTTTTCCAGCAGTTGATTTCCCGGAGTTTCCTTAGCGTCTTGCTTCACTTGTGATTCGGCATCGCCACCTTTTCGGAGGAATGCGAAATGGCAAGCAAGAAATCCGGATTCACCCTCATCGAGCTCCTCGTCGTCATTGCCATCATCGGGATCCTGGCCGCCATCCTGTTGCCCGCCCTGGCGCGGGCGAGAGAAGCCGCGAACCGGGCCTCGTGCCAGAACAACCTGAAACAATGGGGAACCATCTTCAAGATGTTCTCGGGCGAGAACAAGGGGATGTTCCCGGCGGGAACGCAATGGCGCATCGGCGCGTTCCGATGGGCCTGGGGCGTCAACGCCATGGGCACCATGCAGACGGAGTGGGGCATGCCGCCCGGACCCGGCCAGGAGGCCCTCTATCCCGAATATTGGACCGATCCCGGCATCATGATCTGCCCGTCCGACACGCGGGACACGGGCGTGCCCAACTTCAACGGCGAGCCCTGGCTCGGCCTGTTCACGGGCCAGACCAGCATGGGCCTCGAAGAGGACATCGCCGCTCAGATCAAGAAGATCCAGGGCTCTTCGAGAGAAGCGAAGGCCATCGTCAACGCCATTCTGTCGTGGCCCATTTCCTACATCTACGCGCCCTATGCCTGCAGCAGCGGCTCGCAACTGGTGGATGTGTGGTACGCCCTGGGCGAGCAGTACGCCTTTCCGTTTACCAACCTGGTGGTGGCCCAGCCGACCATCGGCAACCTCGGCGGACCCAGCAACTGGTTTTTTGCCATTTGTTCCGTCCGGAACTCCGATTCCTCGGGCTGGGGCACGGCCGACGTGGACATGGGCGACTTCCCCGACTCCACCGACGGCGTCCATTCCATCTACCGGTTCGGTCAGGGCAACCTGGTGGACGACAACGGCCAGCGGCTGCCCAACGTGTATCACCGCAACAAGGAAGGGATCGAGCGGTTCTTCATCACGGACATCAACAATCCCGCAGCCGGCGCCCGCGCCCAGAGCACCCTGCCCATCATGTGGGACTCCTGGAACGACAACAACAATTTCTTCGGCGCCAACACGGTGGCCAGCTTCAACCACATCCCCGGCGGCTCGAACGTAATGTACATGGACGGCCACGTGGAATACGTGCGCTACCAGCAGAAATATCCGATCTATTCGCCGTCCCTCGCGGATTCGCAGCATCCGGCCGGGCTGAGCGCCAGCTTCTACTTCAGCCAGCTCTTCGCCCGTGCCGGCGGCTGGGGCTGAGCCCGTGTTCTAGAGTGAACCGCAGCGAAAGGCCCGCGCTGGATTCGTCCCGGCGCGGGCCCCTTTTTCCGGAGGCCCGGTGATCCGTCGCGGCGCCTCGCCGGGGCTTGTAGTGAGTCCCGGGCCGGGTCGATCCGGGGAAAAACGCGGTTGACACGAAGGCAAAGTAGTGATACCGTGGTACCCGGTCGATACAGTTAATAGAGGGCGACACTGCGGGCCGGCCGCAGATGAAAGGAGGTTATTCGACACACCTCGTTCGCCGTAAGCCTCTCTTGGGTGGAGAGGTCGATCAACGCACACATTTCCGTAATCGCCGCAGTATGATCTTGCAGTATCCAAGATCCAACGTTTTCGTGGAGAAGCAGTGATATGTCCCGTAGTCGATCCGGATTTACGCTAATTGAATTGCTGGTAGTCATTGCCATCATAGGTATTCTTGCCGCCATTCTGCTTCCGGCGCTGTCGCGGGCGAGAGAAGCGGCCAACCGCGCGAGTTGCGCCAACAACCTTAAACAGTGGGGCACCATCTTCAAGATGTTCTCGGGCGAGAACAAAGGGTTGTTCCCGGCCGGCACCCAGTGGCGCATCGGCACCTTCCGCTGGGCCTGGGGTGTCAACGCCATGGGCTCGCTTGCCCAGGACTTCGGTCTTCCGGCCGGACCCGGCAGCGAGGGGCTCTATCCCGAGTACTGGACCGATCCGGGCATCATGATCTGCCCGTCGGACGCGCGGGACGACTCGGTCCCTCAGTACAACGGCGTTCCCTGGCCGGATTTCGGTCCCAGCCTGGGCCTGGAAACCGACATCGCGGCCCAGATTCGTAAGGTCCAGACCTCGACCCCGGAGGCCAAGGCCGTGATCAACGCGATCCTGTCCTGGCCCATCTCGTACATCTACTCGCCCTTCGCGTGCTCGAGCGGCTCGCAGCTTCTCGACGCCATGTACGCCCTGGGCGAGCAGTACGCCTTTGGCTTCGAGACCCGAGCGGTGGTTCAGCCCACCATCTCCCAGCTCGGCGGACCCAGCGATTGGGTATTGGCCCTGTGCTTCTACCGCACGCCGGACTATGCCGGTTGGGGCTCCTACGACCTCAACGTAGGCAGCCTGCCCGCGGGCTATCGGTTCGGCAACGGCAATCTGGTGGACGACAACGGCCAGAAGCTGCCCGATATCTACCACCGCACCAAGGAAGGCATCGAGCGCTTCTTCATCACCGACATCAACAACCCCGCGGCGGGAGCGGTGGCCCAGTCCACGCTGCCCATCATGTGGGACGCCTGGTCCGACAACGCCAACGCCTTTGGCGCCAACTCGGTGGCCAGCTTCAACCACATCCCCGGCGGGTCCAACGTGCTGTACATGGACGGCCACGTCGAATACGTCCGGTTCCAGCAGAAGTATCCGATCTACGCTCCGACCAGCGCTCAGGTGACCCATCCCACCGGCACCAGCGCAAGCTGGTATTTCAGCGACATCTTTACCCGTTCGGGCGGCTATGGCTGATCCGGATTTTCTTCGACCCATTTAGGGTTCCGGTCCGCGTCGCCCGGGCGGCGCGGACCCTTTTTCATACGACACAGGAGCGAACCGATGCACAAGTGGCTCAGGACAGGCATGGCGGTGGCCGTGGCGGCGCTCGCCGCGGTCGGATGCGGCGGCAGCCGGGAAGTGGTGGTCGAGCAGGATCCCGAGGAGTTGCGCATGAAGCAGGAGATGATGGACCAGTTTATGCAGCAACAGCGGCAGGCGAGCCAGCAGATCGCACCCCAGATCCCCGCCTCCGGCACCCCGCAGGCTCCGGCCGAACAGCAATAGGGCGATCCCCCCTGTCGGGGAGGCCGCCGACGCGCTCTTCCCGGCGGAGGTCGTGTGTCTTTACACGCTCCGCTTCGTTTCAGAATCGCCGGCCGCGATGGCGAGGCGCCGGCGTGCGTTTCGGGCTTTTCTTATGGGCGCGTGATTTGACGGCCGCATGCCGAGGGGCTCGGGGCGATGGACGGGATCTCGGGGTGCCAATCGGGGGCGCGGACCGCCGGGGCGGCGCGCGAGGGAGGATTTCCTCATGTGTGACGACGGATTTCGGTCGAGCCGGGACGAGGGGCGCCTGACGCGGCGGGAGATGCTTCGGCGCGGCTCGGCCTCGCTGGGGGCGGTGTACGCGCTGGGCGGGCTGTCGGGGACGGCGGCCGCGGCGGCGCCGGCGGCGAGCTTGCGCGACGTCGTGCGGCTCACCGACGGGGCGAGCGCCTACCACGAATCGCCGGCGGCCGCGGGCGACGGGCAAGGGCGCGTCTGGGTGGCGTCGTTGCAGCGGATTCCCGACGGGACCGACCGGGTGGCGCTCCATGCCTTCGACGGCCGGGAATGGCACGCGCAACCGCCGCTGACGCCGCGGGACGGGGCCTACGACTCGCCTCGGCTGGCCTGCGCACCCGGCGGGCAGCCGCGAGCCGCCTGGATCGAGATCGCCGACGGGCGCTGGCGCATTCAGAGCGCGGCCTGGGACGGCGACGGCTTCGGCGCGCCGGAGACCGTCGTGGACGGGCCGGGACGGGCGGCCCATCCGGCCCTCATCGCCGCGGGACCCGACCGGTTCGCGCTCGCCTGGGAATCCTACGAGGGCGGCCGGTTCCGCGTGTTCGCGAAGATCTGGAGCGACGGGCGCTGGGGCGAGGCCGTGGCCCTCAGCGACGGGTCGAGCAACGCCTACGACCCGGCGCTGGCGGCGGGACCCGACGGGACCCTGTGGGCGGCCTGGAGCCAGGTCTCGGGCGTTCACCGCGGCATCTGCCTCCGGCGTTTCGGCGGATTGGTGGAAGAGCCCAGACCCGTGATTGTCGGGGGACCCTTCGAAGACAAGCCCAACCTCCATTCCCACCCGGCCATTGCCTGCGACCGCGACGGGGCGGTCTGGATCACATGGGAAGGGCTGGCCGACTCGCAGCCTTTAAGCTGTTATTTCGGTCGCCGCCGCTGCCCGGTGGTGCGCTACCGCGACGGCCGGTTCGAAGAGCTGTCCATTGTCGAGGAGCCCACGGAAGAGCCGACAAACGACCACCTGCCGGTCTTCGTCGAGGACGGAGAAGGGCGCCTGCGGGTCTTCGCCCGGCGGTGGCACCCCCGCCGCAAGTGGGACATCGTCGTCGGGCCCGTGGCGGGCGCGTCGGAGCCGGCGGGCATTGGCCTCCTCGATCCCGACGACATGGGCCGATGCCATGCGCCCGCCGTGGTCGCCGACGGCCGGGGCGGATGGTGGGTGGCCTGGCAGGCCGACAATTTCTCGATGGAACGGGACTGGTTCGAGACCATGCCCGAGGATTTCCGCTACGAGATCCGCGCGGCAAGGGTGGAGCTGCCCGTGACGGACGCCGCGCCGGCGGAAATGCGGCCCTGGACCGTGGAACGGAAAGCGCCCGCCGGATTGGGGCGGTCCCGAGGGGCGCGTCGGCAGATTGAAGTCGGCGGCGAACGGTACACGCTCCTCTGGGGCAACCTTCATGAGCACAGCAACATCTCGCGGTGCTGGAAGGACGGGTCGGACGGCGAGCTCGACGACAACTACCGCTACGGCATCGACGTGGAAGGGTACGATTTCGTCGCCATCACGGACCACTGCTTCGACCTGAATGAAGAACGCTGGCGCGCGTCGCGTCGGGCGGCGGCCTTCTACAACGATCCCGACCGGTTCGTGGCCCTGCCGGCGTACGAATGGACGCTGTCGGCGCCGGGCATGGGCATCACCGACCACGTGCCGCCCGGCTCGGGCCACCGGAACGTCATCTTCCCCTCCGACGAGGAGGCGGCCAAGGCCATCAACGAGGCCCGGGTGATTTACCACTGCCGCGCGGAAGGGTCCGATCGATGCGACCGGCTCTGGCAGACCTTGCGGGCCCGCGGGATCCGGGCCATCACGATCCCGCATCACCCTGTCATCGAACATCCCATGTCGTGGGAGTTCAACGACCCTGACATCGAGACGGTCGTCGAGATCTTCCAATGCCGGGGCTCGGCCGAGTACCCCGGATGCCCGGCGGAAGGGAAGCACGTCACGCCCTTCGAGGGCTGCTACGTGAGCGACGCCCTGGCCCGGGGCTACAAGCTGGGATTCATCGCCAGCGGCGACCACAATTTCATGGGCCTCGGCGTCGCGGCCGTGTACGTCAAAGAGGTCAGCCCCGAAGGCGTCTTCGAGGCGCTCCAGGCCCGTCGCTGCTACGGCACCATGGGCGACCGAATCTTCGTCGACTTCCGGGTCAACGGCCGCCTCCAGGGCGAAGCGATTCGCGCCGACGGACCGCCGCGGATCGCCGCTCGAGTCGAAGCCGTGGCTCCGCTCCGCGAGTTGGTCGTGTTTCGCGGACGGGACACCGTATACGAGGTCGACGCCGACCGCCTCGGCGGTCCCGTGCACGAGGTGGACTTCGAGGATGCCGCCTTCCCCGGCAGCGCCTACTACTACCTCCGCGCCACCCAGGCCGACGGCCAGATCGCGTGGTCCAGCCCCGTCTGGGTCGATACAGCCTAGAATCGGCCCGGCGACAGCGACGCAGACGGCTTCTGCTTTGCGTTTTCCAACACGAAAAACCTTGACGGGTGGGCAGAGTAGTGATACTATGCGGCCCGGGACGATACTGTTAGGGGATAGCGTCGGGGAATCCATCATCATCCAGGTGTCGAGGCCGAATCTCCTCTCGTCTTGAGGCTTCGGGTTTGAAAGGGGGTGCAAGGCATACCAATTGCACGCGGCGGTTCTTTGTGCGGCTGAGTCAAACGCCCCGATCGGAAACGAGTGCAGTACTACTGTAAACTTCCAAAGCCTTGTCGAATCTAGGGGAACGTGTAATGTCTACCAAGAGAGCGGGCTTCACCCTGATCGAACTCCTCGTCGTCATTGCCATCATCGGCATCCTCGCCGCGATCCTGCTCCCCGCCCTGGCCCGCGCCCGCGAAGCGGCCAACCGCGCCAGTTGCGCCAACAACCTCAAGCAATGGGGGACCATCTTCAAGATGTTCTCGGGCGAGAACAAGGGCATGTTCCCGGCTCGCTCGCAGTGGACGATCGGAGGGTTCCGCTGGGCCTGGGGGGTAAACGCCCTGGGCACCCTCTCGCAGGAGTTCGGACGTCTCCCGGGCCCCGGCGATGCGGCCCTGTTCCCGGATTTCTGGAATGACCCGGCGATCCTGGTCTGCCCGTCCGATACGCGCAGCACGACCCCGCCCGGATACAACGGCGGGGAGTGGCCGTCCATCGCCACCGGCTCGATCGGCATTGATGCAGATATCTCCGCGCAGATTCAGAAGATCAAGGCCGGCGTGGGACTCGAGCGCGATGCCAAGGCCGTCATCAACGCCATCCTGTCCTGGCCGGTATCGTACATCTACAACGCCTACGCCACCAGCACCGGTTCGCAGATACTGGACGTCTGGTACGCCTTGGGCGAGATGTACCAGATGCCCCCGTTCACCAGCCTTATTGTCTCACAGCCGGCGATAACGAACGTGGGCGGTCCTTCGAGCTGGGTTAGGACCATCTGCTATATCCGGCACGCGGACAACGCCGGGTGGGGGTCGGCCGATCTCAATATGGCGGACTTCCCGGACTTCAATAACGGCCGGACCGCGGGCCGTATCGGCGGGGGCGCCTTGCTGGATGACAACGGCCAGAGGCTGCCCGATATGTACCACCGCACCAAGGAAGGCATCGAGCGGTTCTTCATCACCGACATCAACAATCCCGCCGCGGGCGCGCGGGCCCAAAGCACCTTGCCGATCATGTGGGACGCCTGGGCCGACAACAATAACAATTACGGAGCCAATACCGTATCGAGCTTCAATCACCTTCCCGGCGGCTCGAATGTCCTCTACATGGACGGCCACGTCGAATTTGTGAAGTACCAGGCGAAGTACCCCATCTACTCGCCTTCGGCGGCGGCCACCGCGTTTCCCGG
Source organism: uncultured Nitrospiraceae bacterium (assembly GCA_964452795.1). Lineage (GTDB taxonomy): Bacteria > Hydrogenedentota > Hydrogenedentia > Hydrogenedentales > SLHB01 > CAYVOE01. The sequence goes on along the minus strand of CAYVOE010000001.1, from coordinate 1,053 downwards.
AGGCAGGAGCGCGTGCTTCTATATGGGCACCGTCTTTCCGCGCGCGGGCGGCTGGGGCTAACCGAGTTCCGTCGCAGAACAGGTAACCGAGACCGGAAATCTTTGGGCGGCCCGCAACCGCGGTTTGGGTTCGGGCCGCCCCACGGAAGAGGAGCACAGGGGGATGTCGAAGATCTGGGGACGCGTGGCCGGGATGCTTGTGGCCGCCTTTGTGGTCAGCGGATGCGGCGGTCCGGCCGAAGTCGTTACCGTCGAAGACGAAGAGAGCCTGAGACTTAAGCGGGAAATGGCGGACTACCTCGACAACGTTCAACGGCCTCTGGACGACGGTATCGCCTCTGAGATGCCTTCCACAGAAACCGTTCAACCCTGAGCGTCCGTGGCGGGTAGCGCTACGCAAGTCTGACGGGGGCCACGAACGGTCCCTGGGCCCTCACGCTGCTCTTCGCAAGAGTCCACAGGTTAACGCACGATCTCTCGGTCTCCGGGGTGTTCAACGCATGGGGGAACCGGGCCGAACCTCCGTGTGCGGAACCGATCGGAGCGGTCTGCAACCCGATCCTCGGGTTGTTGCCACATCGACCCTGTACCGCCTGAGCGACAATCATCGTATAGGTCTTGCCGAGACGTTTGCGGGAAGAATTAGACTGCACGCGCGATACAACCGTCTCGATTACGCCCGAGCACTTCCGGACCGCGCATGAGCCGCCGCGTACGGAACCGTACGTACGGTATCGTCGACGGGACAGGCGCCTTCCCTTCGCGCCCGATCCGCCCTCCGACGCGCTGAGGCCTCCACCGGGACGGCGCACAAAGTACTTGACGGGGGGTGGGTCTATTGATACACTTTACTTTGTCGATACAGTGCGGCGCCCCGGCGTCGCGGGGGTCCAGTGGGCGGGCCCCGAGTAGTCCGGTAAGTTTGCTGGTTCATTTTTTTATTGGGCCTTCATGGCGAAAGAGAGGCAGGCATGAGCAAACGCAGAGGCGGTTTCACCCTGATCGAGCTGCTGGTGGTGATCGCCATCATCGGCATCCTGGCGGCGATCCTGC